>CANREK010000009.1 GCA_947629605.1 uncultured Clostridia bacterium
GAAAGTTCGACGAACACAACTATTCCTTCTCGGGCGGGCTCCACGGCGTGGGCGCGTCAGTGACGAACGCCCTCTCCAAGTGGCTGAACGTGCGCGTCTGCCGCGACGGCAAGACGTTTGAGATGGGGTTCAAATCTTACTACGATCCCAAAAAGAAGAAGTACGAATCGGGCATTCCCACGGGCCCCTTGACCGATGTCAAGAAGCGGACCAAAAAACACGGCACCTTTGTGCACTTTTTGCCCGATGACGCCGTATTCGGCGATGCTGTCATCGATACGGAGACGGTCAATCGGCGCCTGCGCGAGCTCGCCTATCTCAACAAGGGCGTCACGATCACGCTCACCGACGAGCGCATGACGATGAACGACGCCATGGCGGGCGAAGAGGACGAAGAGGGAACCGTCAAACAGCTCGGCATCGAGGGCATGCAGCCCTATTCCGTCACCTACTGTTTCGATGGCGGCATTGCCGATTTTGTCTCCGCGCTCAACGCCAAAAAGGAGACCCTGTACCGCAAACCGCTGACCTATCGCGGGGAGAAGGACGGCATTCTCGTGGAATTCGCCGTACAGCACACAACGGACTTTACGGAGAGCCTCTTCTCCTTCGTCAACAACATCCCCACGCCCGAGGGCGGCACGCACGAAGCGGGGTTCCGCAGCGGCCTCACGCGCGTGCTCAACGCCTATGCGAGGGACAGCAAGCAGATGAAGGATAAGGACGGCTTCCTCGGCGACGATTTCAGGGAAGGGCTCAACGTCGTGCTCTCCGTCAAGATGAAGAACGTACAGTTCGAGGGGCAGACCAAGACCAAGCTCGGCAATCCCGAGGCTCGTGCGAGCGTGGAGAGCGTCACGGTGGAAGGGCTCAAAGCGCTCTCTGCGGACCCCAAGAACAAGAAGGCATTCGACGAGATCATCAAGAAGGCGCAGGGGGCGGCGAGAGTGCGCGTCGCGACGCGTCAGGCAAAGGACACCGCCCGCGCCAAGAATTCCATCGATTCCCTGCAACTCGTCGGAAAATTGGCCTCCTGCACGGGCAAAAAGCCGGAACTGAATGAGCTCTTCATCGTCGAGGGGGATTCGGCGGGCGGCACGGCCAAACAGGCGAGAGTGCGGCAATTTCAGTCCATTCTGCCCCTCCGCGGCAAGCCCCTCAACGTCGAGAAGAAGCGCCTTGACCAAGTTCTCGCCAACGAGGAGATCCGCACGATGATCTCCGCCCTCGGCGCGGGCGTCGGGAACGACTTCAACATCGACAAGATCAACTATCACAAGGTCATCATTCTCTCCGATGCCGACCAGGACGGATTTCACATCCGCTGTATTCTCTTGACCTTCTTTTTCCGCTATATGCGGGAACTCGTCAACGCGGGGCACGTCTACATCGGCATGCCGCCCCTCTACAAGGTCTATAAGCAGAATTCCTCCGTCGAGGAATACGCCTACGACGACAACGAACTGCAAGAGAAGATCAAACTGGTCGGCAAGGGGTACCTCATCCAGCGCTATAAGGGCCTCGGCGAGATGAGCGCCGAACAGCTCTGGAAAACGACGATGGATCCCGCGCGGCGCAACCTCACACAGGTGACGGTGGAGGACGCCATCGCCGCCGACGACATGATCACCAAGCTCATGGGGGACGCCGTAGAGGGGAGAAAGGAATTTTTGAACAAGCATGCGAATTTCAACAAGGTAGACACATTCATGGAACGTGTCGGCAAGAAGGGGGCAACGAGCGATGAAGAAGAATGAAATGCAGCAGATCGAGCCGCAGGGCCAGCTCTATGTCACCCCGCTCGAAGAAGTGCTTCCCCAATCCATGCTGCCCTATGCGGAGTTCGTCATCTTGGACCGCGCTCTGCCCCGCGTGGAGGACGGGTTGAAGCCCGTACAGCGCAGGATCCTCTATACCATGTACGAGATGGGGCTCATGCCCGACAAGCCGCACAAGAAGTCGGCGCGTATCGTCGGTGACTGCATGGGCAAATACCACCCGCACGGCGACAGCTCCGTCTACGACGCCATGGTCCGCATGGCGCAGGACTTCAACATGGGCATGACGCTCGTCAACGGCCACGGCAATTTCGGCTCCGTCGACGGCGACCCCGCCGCCGCCATGCGCTACACCGAGGCGAGGCTCGAACCGCTCGCGCTCGAACTTCTCCGCGACCTCGACAAGGACACCGTGCCCTTCTCGCTGAACTTTGACGACTCGTTGAAGGAGCCCGACATGCTCCCCGGGAGATTCCCCAATCTCCTCGTCAACGGGGCCTCGGGCATCGCCGTCGGGCTCGCGACCAACATTCCGCCCCACAATTTGGGGGAAGTCATCGGCGGCGTCATCGCCTACATCGACAACCCGAGGATCACCCTCGACAAGATGATGAAGTACATCCCCGCGCCCGATTTCCCGACGGGCGGCAAGATCATCGGCAAGGAGCTCAGACAGGCGTATGAGACGGGCAAGGGCAAAATAGCCGTTCGCGCCAAGGTCTCCGTGGAACTCGCCGAGGGAGAGCGGCCGACGGGGGAGAACGACGCAAACGTCAGACGGTACATCGTCATCACCGAGCTTCCCTATCAGGTCAACAAGGCAAACCTTCTCCGCAAGATCGCAGAACTTCGGGAGCAGAAGAGCGAACTTGCGCCCATCACCAAGGTCGTGGACGAGAGCGACCGAAGCGGCATGCGCGCCGTCATCGAGATGCGCGGCACGGGCAAGGATGCCGACGCCGTTCTCGCCGCCCTCTATAAGTACACCGAACTCGAAGTCAGTTTCGGCATCAACATGGTGGCCATCGCCAAGGGCAAACCCATGCTCATGGGGCTCATGGACATCATCCGCTACTATGTGGAATACCAGCGCGAGGTCGTGCTCCGCAGGACGAAGTTCGACTTGAACCAAGCCAAGGAGCGCTGTCACATCCTCGAAGGTCTCATCGTCGCTGTCAGGAATATCGACGAGGTCATCAAGATCATCAAATCCGCCGACAGTACGACGGACGCGCGGGAGAAACTCAAAAAGCGCTTTGAACTCTCCGACAAACAGGCGCAGGCCATTCTCGATCTCCGCCTTGCAAGGCTCACCAAGCTCGAAGTTTTCAAGCTCGAAGAGGAACTCAAAGCGCTCAAAAAACTCATCGAGGAACTCACTGCCATCGTCGGGAGCACAAAGTTGCAGCTCGACGTCGTCAAAAAGGAGCTCACCGAGCTCGGCAAAAAGTACGCAACGCCGCGCAAGACGTCTCTCCCCGAGAGCGAGGACGAGGCCTTTGCAGAACGCTTCGACGTCTATGTGCCCGGGGAACCCGCCCGGCTCTTTTTGACCGCCGACGGCAAGCTCAGATGCGTCGAGGAGAAAAAGCTCAAAGGCTTCACGCAGGAGGTCGAACCCTCCTTGAAGAAGGGCGGGGTCGTCATGAAAAAGCTCTCCCTTCTCTCCAATGCCGACGCGCTCGTCATCACCGACAAGGCCAATTGCTACCGCTTCAACATGCGGGAATGCATGCGCAAGTGGTCGGATGCGGGGCTGAAACTCACCGACCTCACCGATGCCGCCAAGGATGAGCGGGCGGTCGGGATCTTCGCCGAGGGGGACACGGGGACACTGCTCTTCGTCACCGAACAGGGCGAGATCATGGGTCGCAACATCGAGGACATCGCCGCGGGCAAGGGCGATGTCGTCAAGATGGAGACGGGCGACAGGCTCGTCGCCGTCGAGCGCATGGATACGGTGGATAAGACACTCTTCTTTATCACGAGAAACGGCATGTGCCTCAACATGAAGATGGACGAGGTGCCCGTGAGAAAGACGGCCGCGACCTGCGTCAAGGGCATGGGCGTCAAGAAGGGAGACGCCGTTCTTTGGGCGAGCCAGCTCGAGGACTACGGCGAACTCGTGCTTGCGACCTCGGGCGGCAGATTCAAGCGGGTCATCGTCTCGCAGATCGACCCCTTGAACCGCGGCGCGATGGGGGTGAGGATCGCCGACATGAAGGACGACAAGGTCATCTTTGCCGACTATGTCACGGAGCCGTACGACCTTGCCGTATTCACCGAAGAGGGGAGCGTGGAAAAACTCTCCACCGAGGACATTCCGATCGACGCGACGTACACACGCGGCCGCCCCTTGAAGGGTGTCACATGGAAGGCCAAAGAGATCTTTGCAATGAAGAAAGAAAGGGATGAATAGGACGGAAGCGGCGGGGCGCCTTTGCGCCCCGCCGCATGTCCTTTTTGTATCTTTTTCTCACGCGGAGCGGGGAATCGCAGAAAAACCATTGCAATTTCCATAAAAATATGTTACAATCTTACATGTTGTAAAATTTCAGGGTACATACGCTGCTATGAAATCCGACACATTGAAAAAAATCCGCACATATCTCATCGCTTTTGTGCTTCCCGTGCTCGTCTCGGGGGTCGTGCGAGCGATCGGCATCTACACCTTCGTCTCGCCCAACAAATTCGCCCCGGGCGGCGTCAACGGCGCCGCGGTGCTGCTCGAAGAGGCGATCGGGTGGAGCTCGGGCTGGTTCCTTCTCATGTTGAACGTTCCGCTCTTTTTCCTGGCCTTCTTTCTGTTGGGGAAAAAGGAGGCCATTCTGTCGACGCTCTCCATGCTGCTCACCTCGGGGCTCCTCATCGTATTCGGTTGGATCGACGGCTTCCCGCGCTTCGACGGCACCGCAACGACGGAGCCCATCGCATACGGCCTCTTGGGAGCGGTCGCGGGCGGGATCTTCCTCGGCGTCGCGCTCGCCGTCATGCTCCGCTGCTGTGGCACGGCGGGGGGAACTGCCATTCCCGCCTCCATCGTCAACAAAAAGTGGAAGTTCATCTCGGTCAGTTGGCTGACTTCCTTCTTTGACGCCATCGTCGTGTTTGCCTCCGTCTTTGTCTACAATAAAGACGCATCCTTTGCCTTAAAACTCGTGCCCGTGCTCCTCGCGCTCGTCTCCCTCTTTGTGACGAGCAAGACGTGCGACGTCATCATCAACGGCTTCAAAACGGCATATAAGTTTGAAATTATTACCAAACAGCCCGAAGAGATCGCCCGTGAGATCATGGAAAAGACCCACCACGGCGCGACCATGATGCGGGCGACGGGCATGTACACGCACGAGGAGCACGACGTGCTCGTCTGCATCATCCGCAAGCGTCAGATCGCCGAAGTCCAGCGCATCATCAAGCGCTATCCCGGCACATTTGCCTTCTTCTCGCCGACGACGGAAGTGTATGGCAAGTTTTTGAAGTGAACGGAATATACTTTTTTGAGAGGGAGTGAATACTGAATGTATGGAACGCATCTATGACGTTGCCGTCATCGGCGGGGGGATCGCGGGATTCTCGGCCGCTCTCTCCCTCAAAAGCCTCGGGCTCGACTATCTTTGGCTGGGCGAAACGGAGTTCGGCGACAAGGTAAAAAAGAGCGAATATGTGCGCAATTATCCCTCATTTTCGGGGGATGGGGTGCGGTTTTTCGAGGCATTGACGGCGCAACAACAAAGGGAAAACATCCTCTTCACCAAGGGCCGTGCCGACGGCGTGTTCCGCATGAGAGACCGTTTTTCCATCTCCGCGGCGCCTGAGATGTACTTCGCCCGCACCGTCATTCTGTGCACGGGCGTCGATCTTAAAGGAAAAATCGAGGGCGAGGGCGACTTTTTGGGCCGCGGCGTGAGCTACTGTGCCGTGTGCGACGGGGCGCTGTATCGCGGCAAGAAGATCGCCGCAGTCGTCTCTTCGCCCGCGCTCTTCGAGGAGGCCGAATACCTCGCAGGGTTCGCCGAAAAGGTGTACGCTTTCACGGCGTTCGACGTGGCCGTAAACCACAAAAACATCGACTTATGTCGCGATTTTCCGCGCAAGATCGAGGGGGAAAGGCGGGTCGAACGGCTCATCTCAGACCAAAAAACCTATGACGTCGACGGGGTGTTTTTGCTCCGCGAAGCCATTCCGCCCGACGCGCTCGTCGGCGGCCTTCAAACGGACGGGGCGCACGTCGTTGTGGCGCGGGACCTTTCGACCAATCTCAAAGGCCTGTTTGCGGCGGGGGACGTCACGGGACTTCCCTATCAATACGCCAAGGCGGCGGGGGAAGGGCTCGTTGCCGCCCATTCCGCCAAGAAATATTTGAAGGAAATTGCAAAGATATAGCCGCGTTTCATGGTTGTGAAATGCGTTTATATAAAAAATATCACAGGCGCCCAAGCGGCGCAACGGAGGTTTTTGATTTTTTATGGACGGCGACCCAAGTAGTTACTTAGGCGGCAGCATCACACTTCTGAGCGTGAACGGCGGGCACAGCGCCATCATCGGGCTGTGGATCTCGCTGGTCGTGCTCGTCTTTTTATCGGGCTGTTTCAGCGCCACGGAGACGGCGTATACGAGTTTCAGCACGGTAAGAATGCGCAGATATGCGGCGAAAAAGCGCTCTGCGCGGCAGGTCCTCAAACTCAGCGACGACTATAACAGAATTCTCACGACACTGCTCATCGGCAACAACATCGTGAACATCGCGGCGGCGACGATCTCCACCCTCATCTTTTCCCGCCTCATCAACGAGGAGATCGGCCCCACGATCTCGACCCTCGCCCTGACGGCGGTCGTGCTCATCTTCGGGGAAGTCACGCCCAAGACGCTCGCCCGCGAGGCGCCCGAAAAATTCGCCTGCGCCATGGTGTACCCGTTGACCTTTTTCACCTATCTCTTCCTGCCCTTGAATTGGCTCTTCGGGCTGTGGAAAAAACTGCTCTTTCTCCTCTTCGGATTCAACAAGAAAAAGCCGAAATTCACCGAGGAAGAGTTCAAAATGATCGTCACGGACATCACCAACGAGGGGGTGCTCAACGACACCGAGCACGATCTCATCAAGCGGACGCTCCGCTACGACGAACTGCATGTGGGCAGCTGTATGATCCCCTTGGAGCGCGTCGTCATGGTGGATATCCGCGAAAATGCGGGGCTCGTCTACAAGATCTTCCGCGAATCCAACTTCTCGCGCATTCCCGTCTATAAGGGGAGCAAGGAGAACATCGTCGGCATTCTCTACCGCGCCGATTTCTACGAAAATATGCTCGCGGGACGGCGGGATTTCCAGAACATCATCCGCCCCGTCTCCTACACGACACCCAACGAAAAGGTCTCCGCGCTCATGAAACGCATGCAGGCCATGCGCGAACACATGGCGCTCGTCGGCTCGGAGGGGAACGTGCTCGGCCTCATCACCCGTGAGGACATGATGGAAGAGCTCCTCGGCGCGGACATCGACGACAAATACGACCTGACGCCCGTCACGTCGCCCCTGCAACCCTTCATCCCCGAACCCGAACCGCCCGAAACCGTCGACGAGACGGAGGAATAAAACAAAAAAACGCCCCGCGGGGCGTTTTTTTGATGGGCGGAAAGGGACGGAGGGGAGAGGGCGTGCTGTGTGCGGCGTCATGCTGAGTCGAGGAGTAAGAACGCAGTCCATGAGAGTAAGTTCGAAGCATCTCGCCGCACAATTGTGAATACCGCCCCGCGAGATTCTTCGGAATAGCCCTCGTACTCTCTATGAGCCCCGTGGCTCAGAATGACGCGGGGCGACAAGGCGTTGCCCACCTCCCCTATCCCCTTCCTCGGGGGCGGGGCAGAATGACGCGGGGCGACCGTTCATCATGAGCGTATTTTTGCCGCTGCGGGGCTTCATTTTTCCCGACGCGATGATGTGATTTACTTTATAGAATTATGGTAAAATGGTGAAATTTTTTGTAACATTGTGAGAATTTATGTTCATTTGGTTGACAAATCCGCGGGACAGTGTATATAATAACAAAGTTCAACAAAAGAATTATTTCGGAGGTGCAGTATGGAACTCAACGACTATGCGATTCGGCTCTTCAACGTCATGGAAGAGCTCGAAAATTTGAAGTTTTTCGGCGATCCCGCAAAACTTTCCAAAACGGAATATCGGCTCGTGAAAGAGGTCGTTTCCGAACATTCCAAGGGGAAAAATATCATCTCCTCGGAACTTGCAAAGAGGCTCGGCGTCACCCGTTCGGCGGTCTCCCAGCTCGTGACCAAGCTCGAAAAGGAAAATCTCGTCAAGCGCACGGCCGCGCCCGACGACAAGAAGATCGCATACATCTGTCTTTCGGACAGCGTTCTCGCCGAATACGACGCTCACTGCACGATGTTGAACGCTCTCTTGGCGACATGCGCCGACAAATTCGGGAAGGATAGAATGCAGAGGCTCTCGGTGGACGCCGCCGACTTCCTCGCGCTCATGAAATCCGCCCATGAAGCGGCCGAAACACAACAGGCGTAAATTAGTTCACCGTCGGGAGAATTGGGAAACCGTATGCTGAAATTAAAGGACATCAAAAAAGACTACAAAGTTGCACAGGGGTATGTGCATGCGTTGAAGGGGGTCACGCTCGCCTTCCGCAAGAATGAGTTCGTCTCCGTTCTCGGCCCCTCGGGCTGCGGCAAGACGACCCTGCTCAACATCATCGGCGGGCTCGATCACTACACTTCGGGCGACCTCGTGATCCAAGGCAAGTCCACCAAGGACTTCAAGGACCGCGATTGGGACGTCTACCGCAATCACAGGATCGGGTTCATCTTTCAATCGTATAATCTCATTCCTCACCAGACGGTGCTCTCCAACGTGGAACTCGCGCTCACGATCGCGGGCGTGGGGAAGGAAGAGAGGAAGGCGCGTGCCACGCATGCGCTCGAACGGGTCGGCCTCGGGGGAGAGCTCAACAAGCGCCCCAACCAGCTTTCGGGCGGCCAGATGCAGCGCGTCGCCATCGCCCGCGCTCTCGTCAACAATCCCGACATCCTTCTCGCCGACGAACCCACGGGCGCACTCGACAGCAAGACGAGCGTCGAGGTCATGGAGCTCATCAAGGAGATCGCCTCGGAGCGTCTCGTCATCATGGTGACGCACAACCCCGAACTTGCCGAGAAGTATTCCTCCCGCATCGTTCGCCTCATGGACGGGCAGGTGGAATCGGACAGCGATCCCTACTCCGAGGAAGAGGAGGCAAAGGAGAACGAGGAAGCGGCCGAAAATTCCGTAGAGAAGGAGGAGCCCGCAGAGAACGAGGAATCCGTCGCCTCTGCGGAGGGTGCGCCGCAAAGAAAGGGCAAAAAGCCCCGCGCCAAGATGAGTTTTCTCACTTCGCTCGCGCTCTCGGCAAGGAATCTCCTCACCAAAAAGGGCCGCACGATCGTCACGTCGGTCGCGGGCTCCATCGGCATCATCTCGGTCTGCCTCGTGCTTGCGCTCTCTTCTGGATTCAACAACTATATCCGCAGGACGGAGGAAGATATGCTCTCCTATTATCCCGTCGAGATCACGGAGAGCGCCTTTGACCTTTCCTCCATCATGAACAATGCGGGGTCGCGGGACAACTTGCCCGACATGAGCCAAATTTCCGACAAGGTGTACGTCAATTCCTTCCTGACGCAGCTTGCGCAGGGCATTGCCGTCACCAATGACATCGCGGGGAAGGACCAAAACGGCATCAGTTACATCGATTACGTCGAAGCGGGGAGAAAAGAGTACCCCGAATGGTTCTCGGCGATCAAGTACGGCTACGGCGTCGAGCTCTCCGACAATCTGTTCACCAAAGTGGAAACGGGCGGGATCGAGGGCGCCGAGGGGGATGCGGCACAGGTACAGACACAGTATCTGTCCCTCTCTTCCTTAAAGACATTCTACGAAAACGACGTCATCAACCTCACGCCCCCCGAAAAGAACTACGGCAGCCTTCTCCCGTATGTCGATATGTTCTTTACCAACATCACGGGCGTCATGCCGGGGACGAGCGACCTCGCGAGCGAGGACTACGGCAAATATGTGCTCTCGCAGTATGACGTCATCTACGGCCACTTCCCGCACGGAAAGGAGGAGGACGGTGCAACGGGCGCCGTGCTCGTCGTCGGAGACAAGAACGACGCCACCGACCTCACCCTCGCCCAGCTCGGATTCCTGCCCGAAAAGGACTTCATGAAACTGTTCGACATGGGCACCGACGAGTACGAGGGGAGCAGGGAGGCCATAGAGATCCCCTTTGAGGAGATCGAGAACAAGCAATACACGCTCTATTATAACGATGCCGTCTATACCAGGGGCACCGACACCTATACCCCGTTCACCTACCATGGGGACAGAAACGAGCAGGGCAATCTCTCGGCCACCGAGGAAGAGGGCATTCCCATCAGGATCACGGCCATCCTTCGCCTCAAAGAGGATCGGACCTACGGGTGCCTTTTGAGCGGCATCAACTTCACCGAGGACATGATCGCGCAGTACATTCGGCACAACAAGCAGTCGCAGATCGTGAAGTGGATGCTTGCGCCGCATGGGGGGATCTTCCCGCTCGACAACAATTCCGCCGAGCTACTGATCACCGAGGAGATGAAGAACAGCCTCGACCCCATGATCAGGAGCATGATCCCCAAGAGCGGCATCGTCTACCGCGCTCCCGCCGCCACGCCATCCATGCTGGAGAATTATACAAAGATCAAGTTCGGGGAAGCCGACCTCTACATCACCCTGACGCAGGATGCCGTCGTGCGCAGTCTCGGCGGAAACGACACGCCGAATGCCATCAATCTCTACCCGACGGACTTCGACGCCAAGGAGAACGTGCTCTCCTATCTCGACAAATGGAATGAGGCGGAGGGGAGAACGGACACGCAAAAGGTCACATATACCGATCGCGTGGGGCTCCTCATGGGCATGATGCAGACCATGCTCAACGTCATCACCTATGTGCTCGTCGCCTTCACGTCGATCTCGCTCGTCGTCAGTTCCGTCATGATCGGCATCATCACCTATGTCTCCGTCGTCGAACGCGTCAAGGAGATCGGTGTCCTCCGAAGTCTCGGCGCAAGGAAGATGGATATCCGCAACCTCTTCAACGCGGAGACCTTCATCATCGGGCTCGCCGCGGGGCTCATCGGCGTCGGCGTGACCTATCTCCTGTCAGGGGTCATAAGCCTCATCATCTATTCGCTCTCGGGGATCGCGGGCATCGCCACGCTCCCGCCGCTCACGGCCTTCATCATGGTGTGCGTCAGCGTCGCGCTCACGCTCATCTCGGGGCTCATCCCCGCACAGGCGGCGGCGAAAAAGGACCCCGTCATCGCACTTCGGACCGAATAAAAGCGCTTCCGCGTGGGCATACTGTACCCGACAAAACTCGTGCGAGGTGCGTATGGCAAAAAAGAAGAAGATACCAAGGCTTACCGACGAAGAGTACGAAAACTATCTCAAAGATCTGTTGCAAAAACCTCAAAAACCGTCACATATGTGACGGTTTTTTGAAATTGAAAATTGAAAATTAAAAATGAAAAATGGAGGCCCCGCGTCATTCTGAGCGGCGGTGGTTGTACGAAGTCCGACGACTTGACCCGAAGAATCTCGCGGGGCAGTATTCACAATTGTGCGGCGAGATGCTTCGGACAGCTTACGTTATAGCTCTATGGCTACTTCGCGCCAAGGGCGGCGCTCGTGCCGCGCTTAGTGCAATAAGAATGCGCGCGGGGCAGCATGACGCCGCACAAACGACTTCTCCCGTTTGCAGGGATTCTTCGGCCTCGACGAGGCCTCAGAATGAGCGGGGCGAGGCTTTCCCATACTATCGTCATGCAGGTCATAGAAAGGGCAAAAAAAGCGTACAAAACGCTCACATATCATCGATATTCCACCGTTGCGGGGACGCTCGTCTTTTTCCTCATTCTCTCCCTCGTGCCCTTTGTCTTTTGGCTCACCCTTCTCTTCGGCAGTACCTTTTTGGAAGTCCCGCTCCACAGCATCGGGCTCTTTGATTGGGCGGAGGACCTTTTCACCCTCCTCAAAGACAACGCCGCCTATGCGGGCGGGGGCGTGAGCCTCGTCTTTCTCGTCACGACGCTCTGGTCGAGCTCGGCGTTTTTCTATCATTTGAGAAAGAGCGGGGAGATGCTGTTCGAGACCCGCCGCACCAAACACGGGTGGAAGGTGCGGATCTCCGCCATCCTTTTGACCCTTGCCGTCTTGCTCTTCTTTGCGCTTGCGGGCGTGCTCCTCTTTGCCGCGGGCGTCATCTCCCGCCTGCTTCCGCCCTACATCTCCTATCCCGCCTTCTATGCGCTCCTCTTGGGGCTCGGATTTTTCGGGGCATGGATCCTCAACGGCTACGTCTGTCCCTACAAGATAAAACCCTCGGACACGGCGCTCGGAAGTTTCCTGACGGCCGTCGCTTGGCTCGTCGCCTCCGCGGCCTTTTCCGTCTATCTGCACTTCGGCAACAAGGAAAAACTCTACGGCGCCCTCGCGCTCCTGTTTGTGTTTCTCCTCTGGCTGTATTGGATGATGCTCTGTTTCGTCGCGGGCGTGATTTTCAACCGTGTCCGCCTCGGAAAGCGGAACATGCAGGAAAAGAAATTGTGAATGCGCGGAAAAAATCGTGAAAAAGCATTTACATTTGAGCGTTTTTGGTGTAAAATAGAATAGAAGCAGTATCTTAAATTTCCAATGGATCTTTGTGAGGAAAGTATGGACGAAAGAGCAGACGAAAAATACTCGCGCATTCTCGAAGGGATGTTCCGCGGGATCACGGCAAAAATCAAGGAAGCGCAGGCTTCCTTGGAGAAGGAGTACCGCTACGGCGTTTCGCAGCAGGGGTTCTCGTATGACGCGCTCACGACGGAATTCAAGGAGGGCGCCGAGAAACTTCTCACAGAGATCAAATATCTTGCCCAGCAGAATATCGACATCTACGACTATTCCCGCAAAGAGCATGCCGCCATGCAGGAAACGCTCTTAAAGGCGCTGACTGCGATGGAAGAGCGCAGTGCCATGCTTCTCAAAGCCATCGACGAAAAGCTCGCACGGCCCGCCGAGATCGACTATGACCTTCTCGCAAAGAAGATCGTCGCCCTGCAAAACGGCGAGGCGCAGACAGTGGGCGCTTCCGGGGAGAGCGAGGCCGCGCTCCAAGAGGGGGAGACCCTTGCAGAAGGCGCAGAAGTTCCCGCCGAAGGGGAGCAGAACTTCGACGACAACTTCGCCTACGACATCCTCGCCGAGAAGATCGCGACCATTTTGCCCGAACCCGACTACGACCTCATCGCAGACAAGGTCGCGGCCGCCCTGCCCGACCTCGACGCCGAGGCCATCGCGCAGAAGGTCGCCGAGCATTCTCACATCGACGTCGAGGCCCTTGCAACGGAGATCGCGGAGTCCATTCCGCCCACGGATTACGACTTCATCGGCGAAAAGGTCGCCGCCGTTCTCGAAAATCATGCGATCGGCGACGAGTCCGTCGAGAAGATCGCCCAACGCGTCGTGGAACTTTTGCAGGACGAAGCGCCCGTCATCGAGGAAGCGGCGCCCGCGGAGGCCGAGGCGCTTTCGGAAGAGCCCGAGCCCGCACCCGAGCCTGTTCCCGAACCGGAGCCCGAACCTCAACCGGAACCGGAGCCCGAGCCTGAACCCGAACCGGAGCCCGAGCCGGAGCCTGTTCCCGAACCTCAATCCGCGCCGCAACCGGCGCCCCAGCCGACGGCGATGCCGGGATACGGGCCCATGATGCCGCCCATGCCGCCGCAGGCCGTGCCCTTCTATGTTCCCGTGCCTATGCCCATGCCGATGCAGACGCCTGCCCCCGTGCAGGAGACCGCGGCGCCCGCACCCGCACCCGTCGTTCCCGTCGTGGAGGACGAGAGCAAGACGCTTCGCTTCAAGCGGAGCTTCGTCGCCAAGATCATCGGCAGCGAAGAGGATGTAAAGAGTTACTATTCCGACCTCAAAAACGCCATTCTCTCCTACGGGAAGGTGCGTTCACAGATCAATTGGACTAACGACAGATTCTCGATCGGCAACGAGTCCCTCATCAAGATCGCCATGCGCGGCAAGACGCTCGTCATGTATCTCGCGCTCGATCCCGCGGAATTCCCCGAGTCGGTCTATCACCAAAAATTCGCGGGGGACACCAAGATGTACGAATCCACCCCCATGATGGTGAAAGTCAAGACCAAGGCGGCCGTCAAAAAGGCCATCCGCCTCATCGACCTCTGCATGGAGCACAACGGCGCCGTCAAAGAGGAGAGAGAACCCGTCGATTATGCCGCACAATATTTCTTCCGCACAGACGAGGAACTGCTTGCGGAGGGGCTCATCAAGACGGCGATCGTCGATAAATCGGACATGGATTTTTAAGTCTGAAACTACCCGAGAAAGCCGATTTTACGGCTTTCTTTTTCATCGAGGAGATATCATTTGAAAAGCAAGAAACCCAATAACACACAAAAAGATGCGATCGAGCTTGCCATTTTGAACGGGCTCGAAACATACAAGAAAGAACAGAGCAAAAAAGAACAGAACAACAAGAACGGGACGACGGGACAGCTCCGCACCCCCGAGGCCATGGAAGAGGCGGGATATAAGGCGCAGAGGCGCACCCGCGCCAAGGGCAAGGGGACCCGCATCGACCTCAACAAATCGCTTCCCGCTCAGCCCGCACCCAAGCGGCAGGAGGCGGGGACAAAGGAAGCGCGGCCGCAAAACAGCAAGGCGCCCGCTCCCGTTCCACCCAAAACCGCCCCCCTGCCCCCCAAAAAGGAGAAAAAGCCCAGAAAGAGGCCGCTCAAAATCCTCTTTTTCGGCGGCGTGGGGGAGATCGGCAAGAACATGACCGCCCTCGAATACGGCAGCGACATCATCGTCATCGACGCGGGCATCATCTTCCCCACCGAAGAAATGCCGGGGATCGACCTCG
>CANREK010000010.1 GCA_947629605.1 uncultured Clostridia bacterium
GACGAAAGTTACATTGCCGTGCGCCAGCGTGAGGATGCGATGCATGCGATGAAGTCGGTGGATTCGATGCTCATCAAAATTGTCATCTCGGCGGCGCTTGCCATCTCCCTTGCGGCGGCGCTCGTCTTTGGCCTCGGCGGCGGAACGACGGTTTCGGCGCTCTACTATTCGGGTGTCATTCCCAGCGGCGTGGAGCTCATGGCGGGCGAAAAGCAATACGGAACGTTCACCTGCACCTATGGCGTCTCCACGGGCGAAAAGACGGGCTCCGTCATCGTGTGGACGGACGATTGGGCAGACGGGGGAGAGGCCTCGGCGGGTGCGGCGAGCTTTCAGGTCCGTGAGGGCGACGACGCCCCGGCGGTGTATGCCGTTCCCGCGGACGGATATGCCTTTCTCAGCTGGTCCGACGGCGTGAGGGACCCTTACCGAAAGGATGTCGGCATCAAGGGCTCGCTCACCGTCTCGGCGGCGTTTGTGCCCGTGAGTACGGCCGTTGAGGAGCTGGAAGAGGATCGATATCTCGGCGACGGCAGCGAAGGACAGGGCGACGGCGACGGCGACAGCGATTCTCAATACGACGACGGCAGCGACCAATCTCAGCCCCAGCCCCAGCCCAGCGACCCGAGCGATCCCGACTTCCCCGAGGACCTGACGCACAGCATGCCCAATCAACAGATCATCGACGGCCAGCATTACTACGGCAACGAGTTCAACGGTTCCTACACCGACGCGCAGGACCGCCTCAACTCCGACGGCAACCTCTCCGACGACATGAAGGGGTGGATCAACGACTACTACGAGAACATCGGAACGAGCGGCGACAGGGAAGAGGAGGGCGGCTCGGAAGGGGAGACGGGCGAAACCCCCGCGGAGCCGTAATTCAACATCGAAAACTAATTAAAAGAGAGTATAAACATGGTAACAGAAAAGGACATCAACACGTTCAGTCAGCAGTGCAGCAATATCTTTGCGCAGATCGCCCGCGACGTCATCGGGCAGGAAAAGGTCGTTCAGGCGACGGTCATTGCCATGATCGCGGGGGGCAACGTGCTTCTCGAAGGCGTTCCCGGCGTCGGGAAAACAAGGCTTGTCAGAACGCTCGGCAGAGTGTTCTCTTTGCCGTTCTCCCGCATTCAGTTCACGCCCGACCTCATGCCTGCGGACGTTACGGGTACCAATATCATCGTAAAGGACGAAAAGGGGAACTCCACGTTCAGCTTCCAGCCCGGGCCCATCTTCGCCAACATCATTCTCGCCGATGAGATCAACCGCGCGACGCCCAAGACGCAGTCGGCGCTTCTCGAAGCCATGCAGGAGCACACCGTCACGGTCATGGGCGTGTCGAGAAAGCTCAACGAGCCCTTCTTCGTGCTCGCCACGCAGAACCCCATCGAGCAGGACGGCACCTATCCTCTGCCCGAGGCGCAGATGGACCGCTTTATGTTCAAGCTCCTCGTGCCCGATCCCTCCCTCGATGAATTGCTCGCCATCGTCAATCTGACCCAAAAGACGATGGAAGAGGTTGCAGATGCCGCCTGCACGGGCGAGGAACTTCTCCAAATGCGGGCGACCGCCAATCAGATCCCCGTGGCGGAGGATGTCCTGCGCTATGCGATGACTTTGGTCGCGGCGACCCATCCCGAGGGCGAATGCGCCACCGAAGCGGCCAAAAAGTACATCCGCGTCGGCGCCAGCCCCCGTGCGGGACAGGCGATCATCTCTGCGGCGAAGGTCCTTGCCCTCATCAAGGGCAGATTCAACGTCGCATACAGCGACCTCATCGAACTCGCGTATCCCACCCTTCGCCACCGCATCAAGCTCAACTTTGAGGCGATCGCGGAGCGCATTTCGGCAGATGACGTCATTGCCATGGTCATCGACGAACTCGAAAAGAAGCACAAAAAATCCTAAGCAAAGGCAAAGTAAACGTGAAAGGTTCCCTTTTGAACGACGCGTTTTTCAGCAGATTGGAAACGATGTCGTTGAATCTCAAATCGAGCCTTGCGGGTTACTTCGGCGGAAAACACCTTGTCCGCACCTACGGACAGACGGTGGAATTCGCCGATTTCAGAGAGTATCAACTCGGCGACGACATCCGCCGCATCGACTGGAACATGTTCAGCCGTTTCGAGAAGTACTTTTTGAGGCTGTATACCGACGAAAGGCAGATGCAGATCCAGATCTTTTTGGACTGTTCCGCCTCGATGGGGGCCGATGACCCGAAAAAGGCAGCATACGCCGTCGCCGCGACCGCAGCGTTCGGCTTTTTGGCCGTACAGAACATGGATAAGCTCTCCATCAACTTCCTCATCGGGGACAGGGCGGACAACCCGTTCGGCACGATCGTCGGAAAGAACAGTTTCTTCCGCGCGATGGGGGAGCTCGAAGAGCCCAAATTCGACGGCGAGGCCGACCTCGAAAAGGGCATCAAAAGTTGCCGCGACACGGGGGAAAATAACGGTCTCTCCGTCATCATCAGCGACTTTTTCACCGACAGCCATTGGAAAAATGCCGTCGATTATTTGCTCTACAAAAAGCGTCAGGTGCTCCTCGTGCAGCTCATCACGCCCGAGGAACAGGATCCCTCCTACGAGGGCCGCGTGCATCTCGTCGACGCCGAAGCGCCCGATATCTCCGACGGACGCAACATGAAACTCAGGATCACGCGCAGCATGCAGACCGCCTACGACGAGGCGCTCCGCGACTTTAAGGCGGACATCGCATCCTTCTGCAAGAGAAGAGGCGTGGGGTATCTCTGTGTCAACACGGGGGAACCCATCGAGCGCGTTCTCTTCGGCGAGCTGTTAAAGGTAGGTGTCATATCATGATGCAATTACTTTTGCCGCTCGGACTTTTGGGCCTTCTCGGTGTCCTTGCGCTCATCATCGTCTATGTCATCCGCCCCAACTATGAGACGCGGCACATCAACAGTACCCATATCTGGAAATTGAGCTTGCAATACAAGAAGCGGAGACTTCCCACGAGCAAGCTGCGCAATGTCCTCTTGTTTTTGTGTCAGGTGCTCATTCTCCTTGCCATGACGATGATCCTCGCAAAGCCCGCCATTGTCTATGAGGCCGTGGGGGATGACAGCGAGCTCATCGCCGTGCTCGATTCCTCCATGAGCATGTATACGCAGTCGCCCGACGGCGTCACGCGCTTCGACCGCGCGGTCGACAAGGTCATCGCCGACTGCAACACCGTTGTCAAAGACGGAGGCAGGGTCTCCGTTATCGTCGCGGCCGACACGCCGCGCTATCTCCGCCAGCGCATCTCCGAGGACGGACTTCCCGATCTCGTCAACGCCCTCAACGAACTCAAAGAGGGGGAGAACGGCAAGGATTCCCACTGCGGATACGGTGCCTCCGACCTCGATGCGGCGATGCTCGAAAGCGAAAAGGTGCTCGAAGAGAATCCCTATGCACGGGTCAAAGTGTATACCGACAAGACGTACGGCGAATTCGGCGTGCCCCAAAATGTCACGATCGAGACGATCCGCGGCGAAGGGGAGTGGAACATCGGCATTCTCGATGCGCAGGCCGAACTCGACGACGATCACTATTACCGCATCACGGTGCAGATCGCTTCCTACGGCGCCGACTGCTATGCCGACCTCACATTGCAGGTCACGGGGGCGGACGCCCTCGACGCGGCGGGCGGCGGGAGAAGTTTGGACGTCTCCGTGCCCGTCAGATGCCTCGATGTCAATGACGGCGGACAGGTGATGACCGTAGTGTTCCATCAAAACGCCTCCTCCGAGGCGGGGAACCCCGCCGGGAGCGCCGACGATGTCGTCGATGTCGAGCTCGGTCTGACCGAGCGCTTCTCCACCTTCCTCAAAATCGAGGTCTTTGTCATGGAGAACGACAGCTTGGGGCTCGACAACAGCGTCATTCTCTACGGCGGCCTCAAAGAGACCGTCAACGTGCAGTATGCGAGCGGTTCCACCCTCGCGGGACAGGCGAGCGCCAACCCCTTTATCAACGGCATCCTGCCCGTCTTGCACGACGCCTTTGCCGACCGCTGGAACATCATGACCAAGGAAGTGGGGGACGGCGCACGGCCCGAACTCGAAGGGTACAACGTCTACATCTTCGAACATTCCATGCCCGAACGGCTTCCCGATGACGGCGTGGTCATCCTCTTCGACCCCGACAGGGCGCCCGAAGGCTCCGACATCATCGTCACCGGCGAACTTGCCGTGCCCGCTTCCAACTTGAAGTTTGCGGCGGAAGAGAGCGCCGAAGAGGCCAAGCACCCCCTCCTCAACAATCTCCGCGTCGACAACATCGAGGCGACCTTCATCAAGACGCTGGAATTCTCCGCCGACAGCGGCTACGAGGTACTCATGACCTGCAACGGCAGGCCCGTGATGCTCGCCCGCGACGACGGCGCCCTCAAAACCATCGTGCTCGGGTTCAGCGTGCACAATTCCAACCTCGTCATGCTGCCCGAGTGGTTCATCCTCATGCATAATATCTTCGATACCTATCTTCCCTCCACCGTCGTGGGGGAGACCTTTGATGTCAACGAAGAGATCGAAGTGAATGCCCGCGGGCCGCGCACCACCGTGACGCGCGAGGGCGGCTCCATGGATCCCATCGAGATCGAGAGCTTCCCCGCGACCGTCACCGCCGACGCCCCCGGGACCTATACATTTGAAACGGTAACTTACTTCAACGAGCGGGTCACGAGCTCCGTCTTTGTGCGCCCTCCGCGCGAGGAGAGCAACATCAACGCGCAGGAGGAAACGATCGAGGACCCCTTCGCCGCACACGAGACGTACGATGATTACAACGACCTTCTCGTCTGGTTCGCGGCGGCGCTCGTTGCACTGCTCTTTGTCGAATGGGCGCTCCATTCGCGCGAAAAGAATTAAAGGAGGCGGAAGATGACAGGATTCACGATCGAATTTGCATATCCCTGGCTGCTTCTGCTCCTCATTCCCGCAGCCGTACTCACGGTGCTTCCGTATTTCTTCCTCAACAAGAGATACCGCCGCACCAGAAACCGCATCGTCTCCATGGTGATGCACGGCCTCGTCATGCTCTTTGCCATCCTTGCGCTCTCTGGCATGCAATTCCGCTACACGGTCCACAACGACGAAAACGAGATCTTGCTCCTCGTGGACGTCTCCGATTCCGAGGAAACCTGCGCGGCGCGGCGGGATGCCTTTGTGGAGAACATCGTCGAGGAGAGCTCCTACGACGGCTACCGCATCGGGGTCGTCAAGTTCGGATTCGACCAGTGTTTTTCCGTTCCGTTCACATCGGACACCGAAAAACTTCTGGAACAGTACTATGCGACGGACGACATGCCGGACACGACGGCGACGGACATCGCGGGGGCGCTCCGCTATGCGCAGACGCTTCTGACCTATCCCGAGACGGCCAAGATCGTGCTCATCACCGACGGTCGGCAGACGGATGAAAACGCCCGCTCCGTCGTGCGCTCCATTGCGGCGCAGGGCATCAAGATCGACACCGTCAACATCGCCGAAGGCTTCGATAAGGACAACCTCCGCATCACGAACGTCAGCTTCCCCGAGGACTATCATGTCGAGCTCGGCGGCGAAGTGGACGTCAGCGTACAGCTGTACAGCGCCGTGCAGGGCACCGCACAGGTGGAGGTCTACGACAACGGCCAAAAGGTCATCGACACCATGCAGCCCCAAGAGAACGAAGAGGGCGAAGAAGAGCCCGTCGGCACGCCCGTCGTCGTGGGGTCGCAGTTCGTCAATTTCAAACTCACCTTCCGTGAAGAGGGGATCCACGAGGTCGTCGTACGCGCCGCCGTCGATGGGGACCTTCTCGAAAACAACAACGAATATTGCACCTATTTCAACATCAAGGTCTACAAAAAGGTGCTCATTCTCGAACGGGAAGAGGGCAAGTCGGAGACCTTTGCGCAAGTCTTGCGCGATGAGAACGCCGACATCCAATACGAAGTGACCGTTCAGGACATCACCACCGCGCCCTCGTCGGTCGACGAACTCTGCAAGTACGACCAAGTCGTGCTCAACGACATCGCAAACGCCGATCTGCCCGAGGGCTTCGGCGAAATTCTCTACGATTACGTCTACAATGCGGGCGGCGGCCTGTTCACGACGGGCGGGTCCGATGTCGACGCCAACGGCGAGCTCGTCGCACACTCCTACAACAATTTAGACCTCCCGGGCACCCTTCTGCAACAGATGCTCCCCGTGCAGGCCATCAATTACACGACGCCGATCGGGGTGGAGATCCTTGTGGATATCTCGGGCTCCATGACCACCGACAAGCTCGCTGCCGCCAAGGGCGGTGCGCTCAGCATTCTTGATGTGCTCAGCGAACGCGACTATGTGGGCATCATCTCGCTTGCGAGCAACTATGAAACGGCCCTGCCGCCCACCTCTTTGACCCAAGAGACGGTCATAGAGGCTGCGATCAACAACTTGAAGGGCGGGCAGAACATGACGAACTTCACTGATGCCATCGACCGCGCGGGCCTTGCGCTCAAATCCCTGAAAAACGTCGACAAGCGGCACATCATCATCGTTTCGGACGGCCAATACAATTTTGGCGGCGATCCCTACGGCGTCGCAGAACGCTACTATCGCGAGGCAGGGATCACCATCTCCGTCATCGGCATCGAAATGGGTACTGCCGAAGAACAGATGCGTCGGCTCATCCATTGTGCCAACGACGGCACGGCCGAGGAGATCGATGCCAAGATGAACGACCCCGTACATCCGCAGCTGCTCTATCCCATACGGTCGAGTGACTTGAACAACGGAAAGGTCGAGGCCTACATGATCAACGACGTCACGCCGACGAGGATCAACGGGGCCATCGCCTTTGAGGAGGGCTTCAATCCGCTCATCACCGGCGATCTTCCCCACCTCACGGAGGATCTCAGCCATGAACCGGTCGAGGGGGGCAGCGGCGTCGCCACGCAGTGGCTTCTCAACGTTCGGCTGGGCGGCTTCTACGGAACGCGTGCCCGCTCGGGCGCCAAAGTCGTGCTCACGGGCGAATACAACGCCCCGCTCTACGCGCAGTGGTCGGTCGGCAAGGGCAAGGTCGGCAGTTTCCTCTGCGACGTTGCGGGCGTCTGGTCCAAGGACTTCCTCGCGAGCGACGACGGCAAGCTGTTTTTGCGGAACGTCGTCGGCAATCTCATGCCCACGGAGGACATCGTCTCTCCCGGGCTGCAACTCTCCCTGCGGGAAGAGAACTATATCAACCAACTGACCGTCGCCTGCGATGAGGAATTTACGGACGGCGACACCCTGACGGGGGAAATTCTGTCCCTCAGCGAAGAGGACGCGCAACCGATCTCGCTCGATCTGCTCCGCGGCGAGGCGAGGGGAGACGTGTACACCACGACCTTCCTCACCGTCAACGAGAACAACAGAAAGAGAGCCATGTGCTCGTTCGTCATCAAGACCCCGGGGGTGTACCGCATCACCGTGCGGCGGACGACCGCAAGCGGCGATACGGTGGAATCGGTCATCTATAAGTCCTTTGCCTATTCAAGCGAGTACGGCGAGTGGACGGATTCGGACGGCTCCGTAAGCGGCGAAAGATTGCTTGCCGACCTCGCCGAAGAGGGCAACGGAAAGACGATCGACACCGATGCCGCATGGGATGTGTTCGAAGGGCTCACGCCCGAATTCGAGCGGACGTTCGACCCGAGGATCCTGTTCATGGTCCTCTCGATCGTATTTTTCCTCATCGACATCGTCGTTCGGAAGTTCAAGTTCAAGTGGCCGCACGAGCTCATTCGTGAGTACAAAGAGAGGAAGGCGGAAGAGAAATGAAGAAATTATCGATGATCCTATCTGCGATCCTGATCCTCTGCCTCCTTGTCGGAACGGCCGCATGCGGGGGAGAGCAGGCAACGCTTCCCGCGCCCGCCTATCTCTATCTCAACGACAATGACGAGCTCGTCTGGTCGGAAGTGGACGGCGCAAGGACCTATGAAGTGGAGATCGACGGCGGGACCGAAAATGCCGCGGTCCGCAGTGTCCGCCGCGCCAACTGTTCACTCGAAACGCTCAAAGAGGGGGATCACACCCTCCGTGTCCGTGCGCTCGGCGCCGAGGGCATCGCATCGCCTTGGTCGGAGCCGTACACCTTCAAAAAAGAGGCGGACAGCGGCTTCATCTTCAAGGCCGTGAGCGACAACACGGCTTGGACGCTCGCCTCGGCACGCTCCACCTCGGGGGAAGTCATTGTCCCCGACACCTACCGCGGAAAACCCATTGTCGAAACGGCCGCGGGGGCCTTCCGCAACAATCAGGAGACGACCTCCGTCACGCTCGGTCGCTATCTCACGACCATCGCAGACCGCACATTCTACAACTGCGTCAATCTCAAAACCGTGCTCCTCTCCGATGACGTGAGCTTTCTCGGCGAGGCGGCCTTCTCGGGCTGTACTTCCCTCGACACCGTGACCCCTTACGACCCCGCGGCGGAAGTCCTTTCACCCGTCAGCGGCACGGTCTCGCTCCCGTCGAACCTGACGGCGATCTCCGATCTTCTGTTTACCAACTGCACCGCGCTCACGAAGCTCGTCATTCCCGAGGGCGTCACGAGCATCGGCGATTCCGCATTTTACTACTGCGCGGCCCTCACTTCGGCCGAGATCCCCGATTCCGTGGAGAGCATCGGCGAATATGCCTTCTCCAACGCACAGGGGATGACTTCCGTCAAGATCGGCGCGGGGCTCAAACGCACGGCGGACTATGTGTTCAGTTACGATAAAAATCTCACCTCCGTCACCTTTGCGGAGCACTACGACGACCTGCGTCTCGGCGCCTATGCCTTTGCCGAATGCGACGCCTTGGAGGGCCTTGCCTTCCCCGACGGAACGACCGTCATTCCCGAGGGCTGCTTTTTCGGCGACGATGCGCTCGACGCCGACAAGATCGTCATCCCCGACAGCGTCACCGAGGTCAACTACGGCGCATTCCTCTCCACGCCCATCATTCCGTTGACGGAAGAGAACGCGGACGTCGGCTGGATCTATGTGGACGGCTGGCTGGTCTACGTCTCCGAGAACGAGCGGAACGCGCTCAAAGAAATCACCCCCGACACCCTCGCGGAGGGCACCGTCGGCATCGCCGATGAAGTGTTCTTTTCGGACAGCGAGGTCGGCTGTACCGATCTGCAATCGGTCACGCTCAAAAGTTCCGTCAAGTATTTGGGAAGCTACGCCTTTGCGGGCTGTCAAAAACTGACGACCTTCATCGTGGAGAACGCCTCCGAACTTGAAGTCATCGGACAGCGGGCATTTTACGGTTGTGCCGCGCTCTACATTCTGCAACTGACCCCCACGATCGGGAGAAGTCAACTTCGCTCCATCGAAAATCGGGCCTTCTACGGCTGTCTGTCTCTCAGCTACAACTACGTCAAGCGGGAAAATCTCATTCCCGATTCCGTGACCCATGTCGGGCAGAGGGTGTTCGATCACACCAATCTCTATGAATCCGCCACCGATGTCGTCTATGCGGGACGGTGGGTCGTGGGTTGCAAGGGGGAGCCGGCCGAAATCACGCTTCAACTCCCCGCGCAGGGCATCGAAAGCCGACCCGAGGAGCTCGCCGTGGTCGGCATCGCCGACTACGCCTTCGGGAGCCAGATGAGCTTGGAGGTGATCGACGGACTTGCCCGCGTGCAATATTTGGGCATCGGCGCCTTCTACGACTGCGAAGCGCTCGCCACGGGCGTCACGCTCAATCACAGCTTGACCTCGATCGCAGACTATGTGTTTGCCCAATGCGTCTCACTGCGGAATGTCGATTTCCCCCGCACGCTCACCTCGATCGGCAATCGCGCCTTTTTCCAATGCGATGTGCTCGCGGAGATCGATCTCGAAGATACCCAGATCCAAACGATCGACGAGTACGCCTTTTACAGCTGTGAGAAAGCGAGGGTCGTCACCCTTCCCGAGGGACTTGAACGGATCGGCCCCTATGCCTTTTATCACTGCGGCGCCGCGGAGCTCACGATCCCCTCGACCGTGACCGCGATCGAGGATCACGCATTCACCAAGAGCGAAAACCTCACCAAACTCACCTTTGCCGAGGGAGAAGAGGGGAGCAAGCTCCGAGAGATCGGCGACTACGCCTTCCGCTATTCGCCGAGGCTCGAAGGGCTCGACCTGCCCGATTCCCTCAAAAAGATCGGCACGGCCGCCTTCCTCACGAGCGGTGTCAAGTATGTCAACTTCGGCAGCGGGATCGAGGAGATCGGGAGCTATGCCTTCGGCGGGGATTCCTACCTCGCCGCTGTCACCCTTCCCGAGGGACTGCGCATCATCGGCGACGACGCCTTTTTCTCCTGCGCGGCGCTCACTTCCGTCGTTCTGCCCGCAAGCCTCACGTCGATCGGGAGCTACGCCTTCTACAACTGCCCCAATGTGGCCTTCTACACCGCCTTGGAGGCACAGCCTTCCACTTGGAACGAGAGATGGAACGCGACCTACCGCCCCGTGGCGTGGGGCGCGACGATCTCCCGAGAGGGCTATGTCGAAGCCATCGAAACGGGTAAACTTTTCGGCGCCATGGTGCGCGGCGGGCTCGGCGCCCCCACGAGAGAGGGCTATGTGTTCCTCGGCTGGGCAACGGAGCCGAACGGAGCGGAGCTTCTTTCCATGGCACAGCTCAGAGCGCTCACCGAAAACACAATGCTCTATGCGGTCTACGGCCCCGCGCCGATCGAGCCCGAGACCCCGTCGGGTCCCGACGCCGCAACCGACGAAACTGTATCATAATGACTTTGTAAGGAGAATTTCCCATGAAGAATTCAAAGAGAAGTTTTTGGACTTTGATCCTGCTCGCCGCGAGCATGCTCTGCCTCATCTTTGCGGCATGCGGCGGGAAGGGTGTCAAGTTGAAATTCGAGACCAATGGCGGCACCGCCATCGAGACGATGACCGTTGACGTCGGCACGGAAGTAGAGCTTCCAAAGCCCGAGCGCGACGGTTACAGCTTTGAGGGCTGGTATGAGACTGCCGACTTCTCGGGCGACCCCGTGACGGTGGTCGTCGCAGAGAGCGACAAGACCTTCTACGCCAAGTGGGCGCAGGTCTTTACGGTGACGCTCGATGTCGGCGAAGGCCAGCTCGCCCAAAAGACGCTCTCTCTCAAAGCGGGCGAATCCATTCTCGACGGCCTCACCGGCTATGTCCCGACCCGTGCGGGTTGGGAGTTCGGTGAATGGCTCCTCGACGGCGCGGCGGTCTCCTCGGCGGCGACCATGCCCGAGCACGACATCACCCTCACTGCGAGATATAAGGTCGGCTACACCGTCAAGGTTTGGCTGCAAAAGCTCGACCAAAGCGGCTACGAAGCGGGCGAGGACATCACGGGCTACGATTACCCGATCGCAAGATATACGCCCAAGACCGAGATCAAGGGATTCAAGGCGATCGACCATGAGGGGGAAGTCAAGACAAAGGACCTCACCGAGACGCCCGCAAACAACGTCTATACCGTCTATTTCGACAGAAACACCTACACGGTGACGCTCAATTCCAACTATCCCGAGGGCGCACAGGCGCGGAGAGAGATCTCCTTCCTCTACGGGAACGAGGTGGAACTTCCCTACGACGCCTTCAACATCGACGGATATCTCCTTTTGGGATGGGCCAAGGCCGCCGCAGGAGATCCCGAATATGCCTCGCAGGCCATCAAGAGCAAGATCCGTAACGGCGACGGCAAGGAATATAAGGATATCTTTACCTTTGACGACAACACCACCCTCTATGCCGTCTGGCAGAAGGGGTACTACGACCTCTTCGGCGGGGCCGACGTCATGTACGTCTTTGCCGCCGACAATTCCATCATCCTCGAACGCGGCGGGTACTACTATCAAGGGGAATACAACGACAAGAACGGGACATTCTCCTTTGACAACGATGCCGACCTGCAAGGCGGCGTCTACGGCGAAGGCTTCTACTACTACGACGACGGAAGGGCGCACGATTACTATCTCTACACCGTCGGCGTGGGGATCGACAGGAACGAGATGCTCACGTTGAAATACGACAACGAGATCACCTACGTTGCGGCGGACGGGAATTCCGACGGCACCTACTACTTGGGCAGCGACGGCTTCCACCATGCGGAGTTCACGACGGGCCCCAAGGCGGGGACGGCGATGACGATGTTCCTCGGTGAGGCGGTGTCTGCCACCGGGACGAGGACGCCCGCATTCATGATCCGCCGCGACAGAGAGGCGGAATACGGCACCATGGACCGCTTCGGCGTCACTCCGCAGGGCGGGATCGCGTCGTACAATATCTTCCAGCTCACGCTCGACGGCTTTGAACGGGCGGAACTGAGCGTCGGCACCACAACTTTGGAATATCTCTACGCGTCGGACGGGGAGACGTTCGTTCTCTATGATACGTCGGACTTCTCCGAATTCGGCACCTTCAAATTCATGAGCAGCGGCGGGAGAAACGGTTATGTCTCCTACCTCAGTGCGATCGATCACACCTATACGGGGGCAAACGGCGAAACGCTGGAACTCGACGGCACCTGCAACGCCATCTATACGTCGGGCACCGCGTCGAGGATCGGCTCTTACACCGCCGTCTCCTCGATCCTCGGCGGTTACATCGTCACCTTCTACGCCTCGAACGGCGCTTCCTACACCTTCCGCGTCACCAACGGCGGGACGGCGGAGGAACCCGTCTACACGCTCGAAGCGAAGAAGGCGGGCTACGCGGAATACTATTACAGCGCAGAGGCCTACTATTCGCCGCTCCTTGTCATCGACGACGAGGAAGCGGGCAAGGGCTCGATTTACAGCCGTACCACCGCGGGGAGAGTGTATGTCAAGGTCGCAGAGGGCGACATTACTCCCATCGCGGGGACCGACCGCTATGTCTTTACGGTGACGCAGAACTTTACGCCCGAAGAGGACGTTTTCGTCAATCCCATCGACGTTCTGCGCCTCAAAGCATTCACCTTCTCGCTCGGCGAAACGCCCGACTATTACAGCGTCTCCTATTGGTATTCGGTGACGTATGAGGGCGAAGATGCGACCGACCTCGAAGTCGTCTACACGGGCAAGGACGGCGGCACGCTCACCCTTGTCGGCGGATTTGCCATCTACAAGCCCGCGGAGGGCGAAACGCTCACGGGCGTCTACTCTACCCTCAATGGGTACGAAAAGACGACGATCCGCGCCACGCTCAACAACCGCTATGTCTATTTCGAACTCGACACCGAGAACGGGGCGACCTACCTCGAACTCGACAAACTGCTCGGCGGAGCGCGGGGCCGCACCCCTGCGGGGACGGCAAACGCCAACGAAACGTTCAGCTTCGACGGCAAGGGCGGCGTAACGCTCACCACCGCCGTACAGGACGGCGACGACATCGTGACGAAGGGCACCTACGAAGAAAAGGGGACAGACGACTTCGGCACCATGGTCTACCATTTCAACCCCGAAGAAGGGGAGGGATTCGACTTTATCCTGACTTCCTCTTCGAGCACGAGCTACTTCACCCGCCCCAACACGGAGATGCCGACGGAGCTCACCTCCGACAGCGGCGCCACGCTCACGCTCGACGGCTATTCCCACAACGCAAGATATGCCGAAGGCACGGGGGATCCCGTAGACGGGACGTATGTCATCACTTCCGACAACGCCATTGCCTTCACGGCGGGCGGCAGAGTCAGATACTTTGACGTCGACGCCGCGGAGGGCTCCTTCTCGCTGCGCAGCGCCGAGGCGGGGACCTATCTCTACTTTGAAAACCGCGACACCAACGGGCTCGCCTTTGAGTTCGACGGCCACGGGAACGTGAGGGCCCTCAACCTCGACACCGACGCGGAGGAGCCCGAAGAGCTCGGCGTCGGGACCTATGTCCCCGGTGAAAACGACGGCGATTGGGTCGTGGAATACGACGACGCAAGCCACGGTCATCACAAATATACGGGCCATCTCGGCTATATTCCCGTCAGCACATCGCAGGTGCTCCCCGTGTTCATCGTCGAGCACGCGGAGGTTGTCAAGAGCTATGTCGATGAATCCGACTGGTCCATTCTCACGCCCGACAGCATCGGCAACGCGGTGCTCTATACGTCGAACGGCACCACGGAGAACGGCATCTGCATCATTCTCACCGACGATCTTCTCTACTACGCCAACACGGCGGGGACGAACGGCTGTGTCTATCGCTACGACTACGAAAAGGGCACCATTCAAAAGGCCACGTCGGGGGATTTCTACTACTATTCGAGCGATCTCCGCGCCCTGCGCTTCTCGCGGTACGGCTTTGTCACCCGCGACGGCGAAACGCAGTATTTCTACGTCACCGACGCAACGGGGAAGATCACGGCGTATCGCCAAGACCCCGTCGCAGAGGGGGCCAATGAGTACGGCGTTGTCACCAAGGAGGACTTCGGCACGCTCGGCGCCGACACCATCACCGTCGACGGCGTCACCTACTACAACAACGGCGGCTATTCCATCAGCTTTGAGCGCAACGCCGACACGGCGACGCATTATCCCATTCCCTATCGCGATGCCGACAATAACGAGAGCAAAAAGGCCATCAAGGCGCTCTCCTTCCAGCCCACGGGCGCCGTCTCCTTCTCGGTATACGGCACGATCGTCTTGGACGGCGTCGA
>CANREK010000011.1 GCA_947629605.1 uncultured Clostridia bacterium
GCGTGGGGATCATCGCCGCCGACGGAGAGGAGGAGCTGGGCGAACAGGCCATGGCCGCACGCCGCGGCGTGCTCGAAGGGGACGCCGTCATCGTCTCGGGCTACACCGATACGGAGAACGGCTCCACCCCCTTTGCGGACCTCTGCGGCGGGTACGAGGGCTACAACATCGGGAATGCCAAACCGCAGGGGTTCTACATCATCCCCGAATTGATGGCGGATGCCGAGACCTACCTTGCGGGATTCTTCAACGGCGGTATCGCGGACGGAGAGATCGTCGGCGAGAGGGTGGAAGAGGCCTTTTCCCGCAGAAACGGCTCGGACAAGCGCTTTAAGACCGCCGCGCAGAGGGAAGCCGGCATCGCGCAGGAGCGGGACAGGGTGCTCGCTATCCGCGACAACTATCTCTTTGTCAAGGCCGCCCTCGACGGCGGCGCCATCGGGACCGTCACCTATCACGGCACCGAATCGGTCATGACGACCGACGGAACTCAGGCGGAACTTTCCTATGACGCCGAGATCGGCATCGCCCTCGGCAAACTTTCGGGGCTCAACGATCTCTTCTTCTACTATCAAGGGGAGAACATGGCGAGCACAGAGCTCGTGTTGCTCTTCTTCGATAACGGAGTTCGCAACGAGGAAGCGAAGTACGAAAACTTTGCCTTCCTTCGCTATCTGCTCGAAACCTATGCGCCTGCACATTCGTGAGATGCTCTCCGCGCAACGGGAGGGACACATCTCTTTTCATACGCCCGGGCACAAGCGCTGCGGCGACGATATCACGGAGCTGAGCTATTCGGACTGTCTGCTCTCCCCCAAGGGAGCCATTCTCGGGGCGGAGCGGGACATCGCGCACATTCTCGGCGCAGACCGCAGTTTTATCCTGACGGACGGCAGTACCTCTGGCATCTTCTCGATGCTCTATGCGTTGAAGGTGCGGGGGGCGGCCTCTCTCGCCTTCCCCGTCTGCTCCCACAGGAGCGTGTATAACGCTTGCCGTGTGCTCGGCCTCACGCCCGTTCTCATTCCGCAGAACAGCGAGCGCGGCATTCCCCTGCAACCCGAACTTTCCGCCATCGAGGCGGCGGTGAGAGAGGCGGATGCCCTGCTTCTGACTTCCCCCGACTATTACGGTTTTCTGGCACCCATGTCCGAGGCGAAAGAAATTTGCCGCACCCATGTCAAGCCCTTCCTCATCGACGGGGCGCACGGGGCGCATCTGCACTTTACGGACATGCATGCGGGAAAATTCGCCGACATGTGGGTGGACGGCATGCACAAGTCCCTGCCCGCGATGACGCAGGGGGCCGTCGTCTCCGCAAGGGAAGATTGGGCGGCGCTTTCAGAGGGGGTTCGGACCTTCCGCACGACGTCGCCATCCTACCCCATCATGGCGAGCGTCGAAGAGGCCGCCAAGTGGCCGCGGAATGAGAAAATCGAGCGGGCTGCGGCGCAGTTCAAGGAAGCCTTCGGCGCCGTCAAAAACGACGATTGGACCAAGATCCTCATCTTTTTCGGGAGACACGCCGATGAGGCACAGCGCGTTCTCGAAGCGCACAATGTCTATCCCGAATTCAACGACGGAAACTATCTCATGTTTTACCTTTCCCCCTGTACCAAGGAAGCGGAGCTCCAAACGCTCGGCGCACTGCTCGGCGAGCTGCCCCGCGGGGAAGAGGGGGATGTGAAAGAGGGGAAGATCCCCATCTATTCGGAGGGCATATGATCGAGCTTTTGCGCTCCACAAGGGCATATCGGGACATGGGCGGCGACATCTCCCATACCGTTCTCGTTGCCTTTTCGGATGAAAAATATCTCCGCCCTCTTCTCAAAGAGTGCGCCAAGGCCTTTTTCGGCGCGGCGGACGGGTCGAGGGAAGCCGACCTCATCGGCAAGGAGACCTATTCGGACTGCATCATTCTCCCCGGCGAGGGCGCAAAGCTCACGGCGGAACTGTGCGGCCGCATCCTCGACGAGAGTGCACTGCTCCCCGTCGAGAGCGACAAAAAACTCTTTGTGCTCGACAATTTCCACACTGCGCCCGCGCTGGTGCAGAATAAGCTCTTGAAACTCCTCGAAGAGCCCCCCGACAGAGTGTATTTCCTGCTCGGCGCCGCCAACGAACATGCCGTGCTCCCCACGGTCCGTTCGAGGGCGCAGAAGGAGCTTGTTCCCCCCTTTGCGGAGGAAGAGATCGAGGCGGCCCTCTCCCGTATGTACCCCAAGAGCGACGGGCGGGCGGCGGCCGCGGCGTGCGGAGGGTCCCTCTCCGTTGCCGAATCTCTGCTCTCCGAGGGCGAAGAGATCTTTGTCAGGGCGGAGACGTTTTTAAGCGGGGAGAATATTGAGGCATTCTGCCGCACGCTCACCGAAAAAAAGGACGCGGCGCTCTTTTTCTCCTCGGTGAAATTGGTGCTCAGGGACATCATGTATCTCGGGCAGGGGCTCGAAAAATACGCCGCGCGGCGGAGCGAGGGGACAAGGCGTCTTGTGACCCTCTACCCCGTGGGGGCGGCGGCGAAGGGGATCTCCCTCGTCGGACAGGCGGAGCAGGACATCGTGTTCAACGCCAACTTCGCGCAGTGCGCCCTGAATCTTGCGTTACAGCTCAAAAAGGAGAGAGACAAATGGCAAAAGTTGTCGTCATAAAATTCAGAAGTACCAAGCCGTACTATTTCAGTGCGGGGGATCTCGAACTCAAAAAGGGGCAGGGCGTCGTCGTGGAGACCAGCCGCGGCCTCGACTACGGCATCGTCATCGACCCCGCAAGGGAAGTGCCCGACGATTCTATCACTCCCCCCTTAAAACCCATTCTCCGCATCGCGACACCGCAGGATGAGGAAGTCGTCAAACGTCACGAGGAGAGGCGGTCGGAGGCCATGAAGGTCTGCCGCGAGAAGATCGAGAAGCACAACCTCGTGATGAAGCTCATCGACTGCGAATTCACCTTTGACGGCAGTAAGGTCATCTTCACCTTCACGGCCGAAAAGCGGGTGGACTTCCGCGAACTCGTCAAGGACCTTGCCTCCTACTTCCACATGCGCATCGAGCTCAGACAGGTCGGCATCCGCGACGAGAGCAGGATCCTCGGCGGGATCGCCCCTTGCGGCAGGGTATGCTGCTGTGCGGAGTGCTTGCCCGACTTCAAAAAAGTCTCCGTCAAAATGGCAAAAAATCAAGGGTTATCGCTCAATCCGGGCAAGATCTCGGGGCTGTGCGGAAGGCTCATGTGCTGTCTCTCGTACGAGGATGAATACTACGCCGACGCCTGCAAAAAGATGCCCAAGATCGGCGCCACCGTCTCTACGCCCGAGGGGAAGGGCACCGTCGTCTCCTTCAACATGCTTAAAATGAATGTCAGGGTCAAGATCGAGCGGGACGGCGACGTCTTTTACCGCGACTTTGCGGCGGCGGACATCAAGTTCAAAAAGGGACAGTCGGGCGCCGACGACGACAAGGGCGACGACGCGGCGGACGATAAAATTTCCGATTGATTTCGCTCAAACGCTTTACGACAGCGCGAGCATGTGATATAATACAGACAGATTCTTTATGGAGGATGATACTATGGCGCACAAGATCAACGAAGAATGCATTTCCTGCGGAACCTGCGCGGATACCTGCCCCGTCAACGCGATCGCTCCCGGCGACACGACCTATGTCGTCGATCCCGATACCTGCGTAGACTGCGGCGCGTGCGAGGGCGTCTGCCCCGTCGGCGCGATCCAACCGGAATAAGCAAACGCAAAAAAGCGCGGGCCTCCGCGCTTTTTTCGTTGATTCCATTTACTCCGCGTTGTCATGGCATAAGTGCGGCGTCATGCTGAGCCCGAGAGCACAAACGCAGTCTACGAGAGAGTGTCCGAAGCATCTCGCCGCACGTTTCTACGGCACCGTTCCAAATAGCGTCATCCTGAGCGGAGCCCGTAGGGCGGAGTCGAAGGATCCGCCTTATTCCTATTTGCTGCGGTGATGGTTCGACGGAGCTCACCATGACGCAATCGGAATGGTCCGTAATCGCCCCGCGAGATTCTTCGGAATCGCCACCGTACTTTCTTTGAGCCCCGTGGCTCAGAATGACGCGGGGCGACATGTGCTTCCGTATCATCTCCCACAACAATTTTTAATTTTTCATTTTTAATTTTCAATTTCTCTATGCGCATGATCGAATCCCTGCAAACGGGCAATTACAAGATCATACAGGACACCGAGCTCTACCGCTTCACCTCGGATGCGGTCCTTTTGTCGCGCTTTGAGAGGGCGAAAAAGGGGGAACGGGTGGCGGATTTCTGCGCTGGGAGCGGCATTGTCGGACTGCACTTTTACGCCGAAAACGAGGGCGTCGCCTCGGTCACGCTCTTCGAGATGCAGAGGGAGCTCGCCGACATGAGCCGCGAGACGGTCGCGCTCAACGGCCTCGAAGCCGTCTTTACGGTCGAGAACCTTCGCCTGCAAGACATCCCGAGCCGCTACACCGAGTATTTTTCGCTCATCCTCTGCAATCCGCCGTATGAAAAAGGGGGCCTCACGAGCCCCGACGACAGAAAGGCCCTCTGCCGCAAGGAAATATCCTTGACCCTTCCCGAGCTTACGGAGAGCGCGAGAAAATGTCTGAAATTCGGCGGAAGATTCTCCCTCGTGCACCGCGCGGATCGCCTCGGGGAAGTCATCTACACCCTGCACGAGAGCGGCCTCGAACCCAAAAAAATGCAACTTATTGCGGGAAAAACGGGGGATGCGCCCTATGCCGTGCTCCTCACCGCCGTCAAGGGCGGCAGGGCGGGCATGGAAGTTTTTCCCACCGTCTGCAACGACCAAAGGGGGATCTGAAATGATACAATTTGTCGCAACGCCCATCGGGAATTTGAAGGACATCACCCTCCGCGCCCTCGAAGCGCTCAAAGAGGCCGACGTCATCTTCTGCGAGGACACCCGCCATACGCTCAAACTGCTGTCGGCGTATGACATCAAAAAACCCCTGCAAAGCTGTCATAAGTTCAACGAAAAGGAGGCGGCGGAGAAGATCGTCGCGCTGTCGAGAGAGGGGAAAAAGGTCTGCATCGTCTCGGATGCGGGCATGCCCGTCATCTCCGACCCCGGGAATGAAGTCTGTAAATTCCTCCGCGCGGCGGGGGAAAATTATACCGTGCTCCCGGGCGCCAATGCGGCGCTCTCCGCGCTTGTGCTCTCGGCGTTTTCGAGCGATAAGTTCACGTTTTTGGGATTTTTGCCCGAAAAAAAGAGGGAACGCGACGCCCTTTTGAACGAATACAAGACCGCCCGAGAGACGCTGCTCTTCCACAGCGCACCGCAGGATGTGGACCGCGATATTCGCGACATATGTGCGATTTTCGGCGATCGGAAGGCGTGCGCCGTCAGGGAGATCACCAAGATCCACGAGAGCGCGGAGCCCTTCACCCTCAAAGAGGGCCTCGCGGGGGAAAAGCGGGGCGAATATGTGCTCGTCGTCGAGGGCGCGGAGAAGGCCGAGAACCCGCTCAACGCGCTCACGCCGCGGGAACACGTCATGCACTACATGGCGGAGGGCTACGACAAGAAGGAGGCGTTGAAGCTCGCCGCCCGCGACCGCGGCGTCTCCAAATCCGCCCTCTACGCCGAAACGATAGACGTGTAGGGGAAATTAAAAATTGCGGCGAAGTATGCCCCCTCCCGAGGAGGGGAGGTAGGGGGTGGGCAACGACATGCCGCCCCGCGTCATTCTGCCCCGCCCGCCCCGCGTCATTCTGAGCCACGGGGTTTATAGAGAGTACGAGGGCTATTCCGAAGAATCTCGCGGGGCGAATACGGACCATTCTAAATGCGTCATGGTGAGCTTCGTCGAACCATCACCTTATTATAATGCGGTGATCCTTCGACTTCGCCCTACGGGCTCCGCTCAGGATGACGCGATTTGGAACGGTGCCGTAGAATTATGCGGCGAGATGCTTCGGACTTACCGCCGTAGACTGCGTTCCTTCTCCGTAGCTCAGCATGACGCCGCCCCGCCGCTCATCCTACTCCCCCGCCCCGTCTCATGCGCCTCTCACGAAAATTTTCACATAAATCACACAAAAGAGGAAAATAGGGTTGCAATTTGGAGCGATTCCTGTTATAATCACAATATGCTCACCGCAATGATACCAAAGCTCGAGAATACGAAATTCACGCAGGTCGTGCGTGCTTTTTTCGGTTCGACATATTATCCGTTTGTCATCGCCGCGCTCATGGCACTTTCGGAGATCTTTGCGCTTGAGCTTCCCGTCTACTACATCTATCTTCTCATCGGCATCCTCTGCGCCCTCTTCTGCGAGGACACCATCGGCTTTCTGCCCATCGTGTGTTGCAGTTACATGACCTTTGCCTATGAGAACAACCCGCATCTGGTGGGCGGAGATCCGCTCTTTTCCGATCCCGCGAATCTTTTGCAGCTCATCATGATCCTCGCCATCGCCGTCGCCGTTCTCATCGGGAAATTCATCACATGCGTCGCGCTTCGCCCCAGACGCAAACTTCCCGCACTCACGTTCGGCTTTTTGATCCTCTTTGCGGGCTACATGCTCTCGGGCGTCGGCTATTCCGAATATGTCGCGTGGAAGGGCATCCTCTTCGCCGTGGCGCAGATCTTCGCCCTCTCCGCGTTCTACTTCTACTTCTACTTCACCGTCGATTGGGACAAGGTCAAAAAAAGCTATATCTTCGTTGTTTTCCTCGCGATCGGCATCGGGCTCCTCGCCGAGATCGGCGCGATGTATACGCACGAGGGCGTCTTTAAGCAGGTGGGCGAGAACAGTTGGGAAGTCGACCGCAGCAAGCTCGGCACGGGCTGGGGCGTCTACAACAACGTCGGCTGTGCCATGGCGATGTGTCTGCCCGCGCCCTTCTATTTTGCCGTCAAAAACGAGAAATGGGGGTGGGCATTCTCCATTCTCGGCTGTGTCTTTATGCTCGGCGTCGCGCTGACGCAGAGCCGCGGATCCATTCTCTTCGGCGCGGTCGTGTTCATCGCCTGCATCGTGACGGTCCTCGTCAAGGCGAGGAAAAAGAACCGTATCCTGAACATCGTCGTGTTCGGCGCCATGCTCTTCGCGCTCGTCATCGCGATGATCCTGTTCAGAGAAGAGGTCGGCAGCCTGTTTATCGCCATCGAAAAGACCGCAAAGGAGTTTTTCGACCAACTCGTCGCAAACGACCTCGACCCCAATGCGCTCTCCTCGGGCAGGATCAAGCAGTATAAGGAATGCTGGCAGGAGTTCACCGAACATCCCCTTGTCGGCGTCGGGTTCCACAATTTGGGCGGCGGCGGATTCTCCTACTTGAACAACGTGTTGATCCCTAACCGTGCCCACAATACCGTGTTCCAGCTGCTTGCGAGCGGCGGGATCGTCGCGATGGCGGCATACCTTTTCCACCGCGGCCAGACCCTTTGGCTGTGGCTGAAACACCCCAATTTCGAAAAGACGATGGCGGCGTTCATCATCGCGGCACTGCTCCTCACGAGCCTTCTCGACTGCCACTTTTTCAACTATGGCCCAGGCCTTTTGTACAGTTGTGTGCTCGTCTACATGGAATGCCGCGCAAATGAAAATGAAAAATGAGCGCTCCGCGCTCATGCTGAGCGCAGCGAAGCATCCCATTAAACCTACGGAAGCAGCCCCGCGTCATTCTGAGCGGCGGGTGTTGTACGAAGTCCGATGACTTGACCCGCCCCGTGCGCGTTCTATTCACATCTAAGCACGGCACGAGCGCCGCTCTTGGCGCGAAGTTAGAATCTCGCGGGGCGTCTACGGACAGTTGTGCGGCGAGATGCTTCGGACTTGCTCTCGTAGACTGCGTTCTTACTCTCCTGCTCAGCATGATGCCGCACGCAAAAACGGTGACCCACCCCCTTAGTCCCCCCTCCCATGGAGGGGGCACCGCGCGGCAAGCAAAGAAATGTTCGAAACAAATCGTTCGAAATCATAGTAAAACCCCCCGAAACTCACGCTCCGAGGGGTTTTACATATGATAAGGGGGAAAAATTATGAGCTATGTTGATGTTGTCCGTCGTTTGATACTGCAATTATAGTACAACGGTTGAACGAATGCAAATCTATGAAAAAAATTTTTCAAAAAAAAATTTTTCCAAAATGATGTCGCAAATCTTGTGAAAAAATGTCATTCTCACAAAAAAATTTTTTGATTTTGTCACATTTTCGGAAATTTACAGGATCCGACAGAAAAAACAGGCACAGATCACCCCGATGAAGTTGGCGATGAGCGACACCGCGATCGGCGTGAAGATGTGCTTTTTTTCGAGCCCCGCAAAGTAGACGGCGGAGATGTAGAACACCGTCTCGCTCGACCCGTACGCGCACGAGGCGCACCGCGCGATGTAGCTGTCCGCGCCATAGGTATGCAAAATTTCCGAGAGCATCGCCATCGACCCGCTCCCCGAAAACGGCTTCATAAGTACGAGTTTTCCGATCTCGGGCGGGATGCCGAGGAAGGAAAAGACGGGCGAGAGCCATCCCGTCACGATGGCGGAAAGCCCGCTTCTCTCAAACAGTTCCGACAAGATCAAAATGGCCGCGAGATAGGGGAAGAGGGACAGAATGAGCGGCGGCGCTTCCCGCACCCCTTCCGCAAAACCGTCATATAACTTAACTTTTTTTACGGCCGCAAACAAAAAAACCGCCAAAAACAGCGCGGGAATGACGAGGGCGAAGTACTTCATCTGCGCCCCCTTCGAAGTTTTTGCGCCGCTTTGAGAAGGACTACCCCCACGGCCGTGGAGACGAGCGTCGACAGCAGCGTCGGGAGCAGGATATCCATGGGAGATAAAGATCCCGCCGCGATGCGCAGGGCGATGACCGTGGTGGGGAGAAGTTGCAGGCTCGTCGCATTCAGCACAAAGAGGAGCTCCGCCGCATTGTCGTTGCCCCGCGCGAGGAATTGCCGCGTCGCCTTGATGCCGAGCGGCGTCGGCGCCCCGGGGAGCCCGAGCATGTTCGCCGAAAGGTTGCACGCGGCGAGGTAGACGGCCTCATTGTCGTCGGTGCGGAAGATTTTTTTGGCAAATGGGGTGCAGAAATCGGCGATTTTCCGCGCGAGACCGCTCTTTTCGAGGATCTTGAAAAAGCCGAGCCAGACGCAGTACACGGCGAGAAGATCGAGCGCGAGAAGGGCGGCCTTTTCACCCCCCGAGAGCATGGCGGGTAGGAACCCGTCGGGATCGAGGATGAGGAACAGGACCGTCGCCGCCGCAAACCCACCCGCAAATATCGCATTCATGCTTGATTTTATGCAAAATTCGACAGATATATGACGAATTTCGCCTCGCTCATGCTGCCCCGCTCCGCTCATGCTGCCCCGCCCCGCGTCATTCTGAGCCCGTAGGGCTGTAGAGAGTACGGGACTTGACCCGAAGAATCTCGCGGGGCGAATACGGACCATTCTAAATAGCGTCATGGTGCCCCGCCCGCACGTTCTTTATGGCGTCGAAGGGCGGCACGAGGAGCGTAGCGACGAAGTAGCGTAGTCGAACCATCACCTTATTATAATGCGGTGATCCTTCGACTCCGCCCTACGGGTTCCGCTACTTCGCGCCAAGGGCGGCGCTCGTGCCGCCCTTAGACGTGAATAGAACGCGGGCGGGGCAGGATGACGCAATCGGAACGGTGCCGTAGAATGTGCGGCGAGATGCTTCGGACTTACTGCCGTAGACTGCGTTTGCGCTCTTCGACTCAGCATGACGCCGCACCGCCCCAAAAACCCAGCGCCCGCCGACGGAAGTCGGCGGGCGCCCACATCTAAAATCACTCACTTATTGCTCAAAATACGTCACTTTGCCCGATTTATCGATCGTCCCGTCGGTACAGGTTATCGTGTAATTGCCGGTATTGAAATCCCAATTCTCGCTCTTGTAAATCGCTTGCCATTCCGCTACCGTTCCCCGATACAGAATTTCCGTCAGTGCGCTGCAATTCCTGAACGCGCCATATCCGATCGAGTAAATGCTGTTAGGGAGTTCAATGCTTGTCAGTCCGGTTCGGAACTCGAATGCGTATTGTTCAATCGAGGTGACGGGAAGGTCTTTATATGTATCGGGTATTACAATTTTGTTGTGTGTACATTCCAAAGACAGCCCTTTGATTGCATTTTTTGCTCCCGAAGTGATGTAATTGATGTGGAGAGCGTTGACATATGTCCCTTCCCGTTGTCCACAGACAACGCATCGGTACCCCAAATATCCCGAAGCGGCGCATGTCGCATCCATATTTGCGTTTTCCCAAGTATGAGCGCGTATAGATGATTCCCGCACGTTCGTTTTTCCGCAAATACACGATTGAGATTCCGACCCCCTCTCGGTGCATGTGGCTTCTTTGTCTGTTTTCCACTCGATGAATTCATGCTTATGCCCTTCTTTGGCGTAGACGACGCCGTTGAGTTTCAAGACGTCATCGACAAGCGTGCCTTCGATCACGACCTGAGAGGAACCCGTCTTATCCATACCGCCCGAGGCGTCATAGATGAGGGCCACGTTTTCGCCGTCGAAGATGATCTCGCCTTTGTGTTCGGCCTCGTCGTGCCATGTGCCGCCCGAGAGCTTGAAGTAATGCTCCCTATCGTATGTTGCCCTTTCTACATTGTAGACATAATAAACACCGTTGTGGCGGTTGACGATCGCCACGGGAACAGAGACGCCGACGATGACGGCAATGATGAGTAGCATGGAGACGGCTACCGCCCAATTCTTGTGTTTTTTCAGCCAAGTTTCAAATCCCGTGGGTTGCGCGGCCGCGAGCTTTTTCTCTTGCTCCTTGACAAGGGCGGGATAGGTATGCCTCAGGTGCATTGCCACAAGGGCAAAGATGAGGGCGAAGAGACAGCCGATCACCGCAAAGACGAGGATGAGAATGGGTGCGACGCCCGTTTTGATGATGCCGAATCCGCCATCCTCGTTCGAGATCTGCCCGAACAGAGTACAGGAGATGATGAAGAGAGCCAAGTAGAGGGCATAGCCGATCCCCGCGAACACATTGCGCAAGAAGATTTTCTTACCGAACAGGGAAACGCGCTTTTGACGCGCCTTGGTAAAGGGAGCCGTAACGAGGATCAGGGCGGCGAGAAACAGTGCACATGCGGCAAGCACGATGAGCGCCGTCAGGGATCCCGTCAGAGACGAGCCCTCGTAATTCGAGATCTCATAGACGTTGCCGTAGCTCTTGCTCGGGATCTTCTGCCCCAAGAGGATCCCGCCGGGCATGACGGCCACGGGCGCAAGGTAAAGGAGCATAAAGACGACTGAGAGCAGTACGAAGAGCGCCGTGGGAAATACCGAGACAAACGTATAGAGCCTTTTTGTCCCCAATGTAACAGGTTTTTGCGCCGCAGGAGCGGGCGTGGGTGAAACGGGCGGTGCCGCAAAAAAGGCATACCCGCAGTCGGGACAGAATTTGACATTGCCCGCAAGGGTCTTTCCGCATTGCGGGCAAGTTTTTACATCTTCCCACTTTGTGCCGCACTCGGGGCAGAAGTTTCCCTCATACTCAGTGCCGCATTTTGAACATTTGTGCATAAGTTTTCCTCCATACAATGATTTGCGGGCAAAAAATAAGGGCGCCTCAATTCGAGGCGCCCGCTTCGAGTATCCTCGAATTGTTGCGACACAAACCCTAACAAGTACATAGGATAAAAGGATACACCGATGCCGTTGTATCGTTGTACTTGTCAGTATTCGGTTGTGCCGCAGTTTTATTCTACCACCCGTGAAAAGAATTTGCAAGCGGTTTGCCGTAAAATGCATTTACTTTTGCGGGAAATTACGCTATAATAGAGGAAAAGAGGTAATCCATGGCAAAAAAATACTACATCACGACGCCGATCTACTATCCGAGCGGAAATTGGCACATCGGGCACTGCTACACGACGGTCATCTGCGACGCGCTGTCCCGCTTCCACAAGATGAAGGGGGAAGAGGTCTACTTCCTCACAGGCACCGACGAACACGGTCAAAAGGTGGAGAAGGAGGCCTTGAAGCGGGGGATCACGCCCCTTGAATTCATCGACCCGCTCGTCGCCGAGCTCAAAGACACATGGCGGATGCTCGACATCGACTACGACCGCTTCATCCGCACGACCGACGAGGACCATGTCAAGTGCGTTCAACACATCTATCAAAAGCTCTATGAGAGCGGCGACATCTATAAGGCCGAATACGAGGGCTACTACTGCACGCCGTGCGAGGCCTTTTGGACCGAGGGACAGCTCAAAGAGGGCAAGTGCCCCGATTGCGGCAGAGAAGTGACGCGGCAGAAGGAAGAGAGCTACTTTTTCCGTCTCTCCAAATACGCGCCCCGCATCTTGAAGCTCTACGAGGATAACCCTCAATTCTTGCAGCCGACGTCCCGCGTCAACGAGATGGTGAATAACTTTTTGAAGGCGGGCCTTACCGATCTCTCCGTCTCCCGCACGACGGTGAAGTGGGGCGTGCCGCTTCCCTTCGATCCGAAACACACGGCGTATGTCTGGATCGACGCGCTCTCCAACTACATCTCCGCGCTCGGCTACGGCACAGGGCACGACGAGGCCTACAAAAAATATTGGCCCGCGGAGCTCCACCTCGTCGGGAAGGAGATCGTGCGCTTCCACGCCATCATTTGGCCCGCCATTTTGATGGCGCTCGGCGAACCGATGCCGAAGCAGATCTACGGCCATGGGTGGCTGCTCATCGGCGGGGAAAAGCTCTCCAAATCCAAGGAGAACGCCCGTCCCGAACTCACCGACCCGCACGAACTCGTCAAGCGCTACGGCGCCGATGCCGTTCGCTATTATCTGCTCCGCGAGATCCCCTTCGGCAGTGACGGCGAATACACGACGGAGCGGTTCTTGCTCCGAATCAACGCAGACCTCGCCAACGACCTTGGCAATCTCGTCTCGCGCACGCAGGCGATGATCGTGCAGAACTTCGACGGAAAGGTCCCGCCGCGGGGAGAGGCAGAGAGCGCGGATAATGAGCTCATTTCGATGTGCGGACAACTTTTCGAGCGGGTAGACGCGGACATGGGTGCCCTAAATGCGCCCGACGCCCTTTCGGAAATTTTCAACCTCGTCGCCCGCGCCAACAAATATATCGACGAAACGGCGCCCTGGGTGCTCGCCAAGGACCCCGCCCAAAAGGCCCGCCTCGGCACCGTCCTCTACAACCTTGCCGAAGTTTGCAGGCTGTGCGCCGTGGCGTTGAAGCCCTTCCTCACCGTTGCGCCGAAGAAGATCTTAAAGAGTTTCTCCTGCGACGAAGAGGCGGGATTCGACACGCTGAAATTCGGTCTCCTCCAAGAGGGGGCCGCGGTGGAAAAACTGCCGCCCGTGTTCCCGCGCTTCGATGTCAAAAAGGAGCTCGCCGAAGTGGAGAAGATGGTGAAGAAGAACACCCCCTCAGCCCCTGCGGGGCAGCTCCCCCTCGGGGGGGCGCCGAGCGGCGCGTCTACTTCTTGCCCTCCCCCTGCGTCAGGGGGAGGGGTAGGGGTGGGGGTCCGCCCCTCAACGAAGTCCGAGATCACCATCGACGACTTCTCCAAAATCGAACTCAAGATCGGCGAAGTCATCGCCTGCGAAAAGGTGGAAAAGTCCGACAAACTTCTCCACGAGACCGTAAAGATCGGCGATGAGGTGCGCTCCATCGTCTCGGGCATCGCCAAATTCTACACCCCCGAGGAGATGGTGGGGAAGAGAGTTGTCATCGTGACCAACTTAAAGCCCGTCAAGCTCCGCGGCGTGCTCTCCGAGGGCATGATCCTCTGCGCCGAGGATGAAAAGGGCAATCTCTCGCTCCTCTCTCCCGAAAAACTTGTCGAAAGCGGGGCGAATGTCCGATGATCGACGTTCACGCGCACTTTGCGGAGGAAAATTACGACTTCCCCGCCGAGTGGGAGAAGATCAAGGCGGCGGGCGTCGCAAAAGTCATTCTCGCGGCGGACACGTTGGAGCATGCCGCATGGCACGCCGCGTTCTGTCGGGAACACGAGGGCGCCTACTTCACCGTCGGCATCCATCCCGAATTCGCCCGCGGCATTCCCTTTGGGGAGGGGGTCCGCCCTCGCTTTCTCGACACCCTCGAAGAACTTTCCGCCGACAAAAAGTGCGTGGCGGTGGGGGAGATCGGCCTCGACTACCACTACGAGGGTCCCGACAAGGAAGCGCAGAAGGCCCTGTTCGAGGCCCAGCTCTGCGCCGCGGAGGAGTTAAATCTCCCCGTGCAGATCCATTCGCGTGACGCGTGCGCCGACACGCTCGACATTCTGCGCCGCCACTACGGGCGCATGAAGCGCGGATTTTTGATGCATTGCTATGGCTACGGTGCGGAAAATCTGCCCGAATTCCTCGAACTCGGCGCCTACTTTTCCTTCGGCGGCGTCGTCTGCTTCAAGAATGCCCGCCGCGCGGTGGAAGCCGTGGCCGCCTGTCCCTTGGACCGCATTCTCTCCGAGACGGACAGCCCGTATCTGAGCCCCTTCCGCGGGGAGAAGAACACCCCCGCCAACATTCCCGTCATCGTGGAGAAGCTG
>CANREK010000012.1 GCA_947629605.1 uncultured Clostridia bacterium
CTCTTCCATCGTATGCCCGCCGAGGAAGCCGACGTCGGGAATGTTCTCACAGCCGTGGGGGATGGGGTACTGTTCCTTATACGCGCCCACGGAGAGGAAGGTGACGACCTTGTCGTACGGGCCCTCGGTGTAGAGCTGGACCTGCGAGTGCTGGTCGGTGACGCCGAGCGCCTTGACGGGCGTCTGGCCGACGTTGCACTTCTCGCCCGAGAGCGTCACGTTCTTGCCGAGGGACTCCGCCCAGAGCTGTGCATACCAATCGGAGACGTATTTCAGGTTGTCGGAATAGGGCATGAGAACGCCGATATTCTTGCCGTTCTGCATGGCAATAAATTGCAGTAACGCGCACATAAGTGCGGGATTTTTGGTGAGATCGGGGGAAGCGCAGAGCTTATCCATGTAGGCCGCGCCTTTGAGGAGCAGCTTGATATCGATGCCGAGCACGGCCGCGGGAAGCAGGCCGACGGGGGTGAGCTCGGAGAATCTTCCGCCCACGCCGTCGCCGAGCACAAAGCTCTTGACGCCGCCGAGTTCCTTGGAGATCTTGACGAGATTGCCCCGCTTTTCATCGGTCGTGAACACGAGATGTTCCTTGACATCCTCGCCCGCCTGTTTCAAAAGATCTGCAACGATGAGGTACTGCGTCATGGTCTCGCTCGTGGCGCCCGACTTGGAGATGACGTTGAAGCAGGTCTTTTTGATGTCGATGACATCCAAAAGTTCCTTCATGCGGACGGGGTCGACATTGTCCTCCACATAGAACTTGGGTCCGCGGCGCTTGGACCTCGGAAGGTCGTTATAGTGCAGATGGCAGAGGGCGTTAAAGGCCATGATGGGGCCGAGCGCCGAGCCGCCGATGCCCAAAACGACGAAATATTCGAATTTTTTGCGGATGTTTTTGGCCGTTTCGAGGATGTCCTCGACGATCTCCGTCTGGTTGTAGGGGAGTTCCGTCCAGCCCATAAAGAGCTCATCCTTGCCGCGGTTTTCCTTGACATAGGCGTGCGCCGCCCTTGCGAGCTTTTTATTTTGCTCGATCGTCTTGGCGGAAATGCCCTTTTCGCCGAGATATTTGTCGGTCATGTTGGTGTAATCCAAGCGGATCCGCCATGCCTTGCGCTGAGTGTCCGAAAGTTTCATAGTCAATTATCCTCCATTTGAGCAACATTGTAACACAATCTTCGGCGTCGTGCAAGCGGGGAAGAGAATTTTTATGGAAATTCCGTCAAAAATCAAGGAGAACGGCAAGCGTTTGCGGGTTGTCATGCCATAAGATTACAAAAAATCATTTGACTTTACAAAGTGCATGCTGTATAATGTTGGAAATAAATCCTGACCCGCTCCTGAAAGGAGCGACCGCGGTGAACACAAATGAGCGACAGTCCGAACAAAAAAGAGAAGATCAAACCCCCTCGCAAGAAGCGCGGGTTCCGTTGGTTTTGCTACCGCTTTACCAAGCGGACCTTCGACATCTTTTCCTCGGGGCTTTTCCTCATCATCTTCTCGTGGCTGTATCTTATTCTCGCCCTCGTGGTGAAGTTGAGCGATCTCGGGCCCGTGTTTTACCGCCATGAGAGGGTGGGGAAAAACGGCAAGACGATCTACATCCCGAAGTTTCGCAGCATGCGGAAGAATGCCGATCGGCTGGAAGATATGCTCACCCCCGAACAGCTCGAACAGTATCGGCGGGAATACAAGATCGATAACGACCCTCGCATCACCAAGGTCGGGAAGTTTCTCCGCAAGACAAGCCTCGACGAACTTCCCAATATCTGGGCGATCTTCACGGGGAAGATCTCCGTGTTCGGCCCCCGCCCCCTGATGCGCGAGGAGCTGGAAAGCAAGTACGGCGAAGATGCCGAAAAGCTCGTTTCCATCCGCCCCGGGATGATCGGGATGTGGGCGGCAAACGGAAGAAGCAACTGCACCTATGAGAGCGGAGAGCGGCAGCGGTTGGAACTGTACTATGTGGACCACTGCTCCCTCGGGCTCGACATCAAGATCTTCTTTAAGACGATCATCGGCGTTCTGAAACGAGACGGCGCAAAATAAAATGAAGATTTTACACTTACCGAACTACTATTCCCCCCATATCGGCGGGATCGAGCAGACGGCGCGGGACTGCGTCAAGGCCCTGAAAGGCGAACACGAACAGCGCGTGCTCTGCTTCAACCACCAAAAGGGAAACACGACAGACGAAGTCGACGGCGTGTCCGTGACAAGAGCGGGCTGTTTTGCAAAGGTTGCTTCACAGTCCCTCTCTTTCTCTTACAAAAAATTGCTGAAAAGAGAGTTCAAGGAGTTTGAACCCGACGTCGTCATCTTCCACTATCCCAATCCATTTGCCGCGCACTATCTGTTGAAGTTCCTCAAAAAGCGCCCCGATTGCAAACTTGTCCTCTATTGGCATCTCGACATCACCAAGCAGAAGATCCTCGGGAAGCTCTTCAAGGGCCAAAACAGGCGCCTCTGCGCACGTGCGGAAAAGATCGTTGCAACGAGCCCCAATTACATCGAGGGCTCTCCCTATCTCTCCGCCTATAAGGACAAGTGTGTTACGATTCCGAGTTGCGTCGCCGAGGAGAGGGTGGAGTGCGATGAAGAAGTCAAGGCCCGCGCCGCGGAACTCAAAGAGATCTTTCACGGCCGCACGCTCCTGTTTGCGCTCGGCAGACATGTGCCGTATAAGGGCATGGAATACCTCATCCGCGCGAGCAAGTATCTTCCCGACGGCTATGCCGTCTGTATCGGCGGGGAGGGCCCCTTGACCGATTCCCTCAAAGCGCTCGCCGAGGAGGACCCCAAGATCACCTTCCTCGGGAAGATGGACGAGGAGGAGAGAAAGGCTTACCTTCTCGCTTGCGATATCTTCTGTTTCCCCTCCGTCACCAAGAACGAGGCGTTCGGCATCGCCCTTGCCGAGGCGATGATGATGGGGAAACCCTCCGTCACGTTCACGATCGAGGGCTCGGGCGTCAACTTTGTGTCTCTCAAAGGGGAGACGGGCGAGGAGGCTGAAAACGGCAACGCCGAGGCATTTGCAGAGGCCATCGAGAAGATCGCCTCCGACAGGGGACTTTCCGAGCGCTACGCCGAGGCCGCCAGATCCCGCGCCGAGGCCCTTTTCTCGGAGGAGGCGTACGCCGAGCAACTCTGTAATTTGGTGAATTTGCTTTGACGACATAAACTGATAGAGAGGTCAACGAATGATAATTACCAAAACCCCGTTCAGGATGAGTTTTTTCGGCGGTGGAACCGATTTGCCGTCATTCTTCAAAAAACATGGCGGAGCCGTCATTTCGACGACTTTCGATAAATATTGCTATGTAAACGTGCGGCATCTTCCTCCGTTTTTCAAATACACGACCGAGTTGTCCTATGCCACCATCGAGCGGGTGAGAAGCATCGAAAAGATCAAGCATCCCGCCGTTCGCAACGCCATGAAGATGCTCGACATGCACGAACTTCGCCTGTCGTATGAGGCAGATCTTCCTGCACGAACGGGACTTGGGACAAGCAGTTCGTTTGCGGTAGGGATGTTGAATGCATTCCACGCCTTAAAAGGCAAGCCTGTCGACAAAAAGCAACTTGCCGATGAAGCGATTTATCTCGAACGCAACCTCTGCAACGAAGCGGGCGGGTGGCAGGATCAGGTCGCGGCCGCATTCGGCGGGATGAACCGCATCTCCTTTGATGAAAGCGGCTATACGGTGACGCCGATCCATATTTCCGATGACAAAAAAGATGCGCTCAACGGCAATTTAATGCTGTTCTTTACGGGTTTTACCAGATTTTCGGCGGAGATACAGGAGGCAAACGATATATCCCGAAAAAAACAGCATCGCATCAACGAATTCAAGGCGCTCCTTTCGCTCGTCGATGAGGCGCAGGACATTCTCGAAAACGAATCGCGCGATCTCGACGATTTCGGGAGGCTTCTCGATGAAACGTGGAAGCTGAAAAAAAAGACGGGCAGCAAAGTTAGCACGGGGACCATCGATGAACTCTACGATGCCGGGCTCAAAGCCGGTGCGCTCGGCGGAAAACTTCTCGGCGCGGGCGGCGGCGGATTTTTGCTCTTCTATGTTCGCCCCGAACAGAGGGATGCGGTAAGGAAGGCACTCAAAAAATTGATGTACGTTCCCTTCCGTTTTGAAAACAGCGGCACGCAGCTTATCTACAATTCGCCCGAAGTTTTCAACGAAAAAACCATGCGGGAAAAAACAGAATGATCGCAGTCATTATGGCAGGGGGAAGGGGGACGAGGATCGCATCCGTCAATTCGGAAGTCCCGAAGCCCATGATCCCTCTTGCGGGGAAACCCGTTCTTGAATATCAGGTGGACGCCTTGCGCCGCCAAGAGATCAAAGAATTTATCTTTGTGATCGGATATCTTGGCGATGTCATCAAAGATCATTTCGGAAACGGTGCAAAATTCGGCGTTCATATCGATTACATCGTTGAGGAAAGCCCTCTTGGTACTGCCGGTGCGCTCTATTATCTGCGTGAAAAAATCAAAGATGATTTTTTGCTCTTGTGCGGGGATCTCCTCTTTGATGTCGATATCGGGAGATTTTTTGCGGCACACAGATCGTATGGCGGGATCGCGACCTTGCTGACGCATCCCAATTCCCATCCGTATGACAGCAGTGTCATCGTCGCCGAGAAAGGGGGGAAGATCGTCGGTTGGCTCAACAAGGAGGATGAGCGGCTCTGGTATAAAAATCGCGTCAACGCGGGGCTGCATATGTTCTCCCCGCGCATCTTTGATTTTATCACAGCGCCCGTCAAAACGGACCTTGACCGCGACGTTTTGAAACCGCTCATCGGGAGCGGACAGCTCTTTGCCTACGATTCTCCCGAATATGTCAAAGACATGGGAACGCCCGACCGGTATTACTCCATTCTCTCGGATTTGAAAAATGGGCGGGTCTCCGATAAGAATTTGAGGCGCAGACAGAGAGCGATCTTTCTCGACCGTGACGGAACGATCAATCAATATGTCGGTTTTCTGCGCCACATCGATGACTTTGAATTGGCCGATGGAGCTGCGGAAGCGATACGGTACATCAACGAAAGCAATTATTTGGCGATCGTTGCGACCAATCAGCCCGTGATCGCCCGCGGAGAAGTGACGGAAGAGGAATTGGATGAGATCCATTGCAAAATGGAGACGCTGCTCGGAAGAGAAGGGGCATATCTCGACGCCGTGTATGTCTGCCCGCATCATCCCGACAAGGGCTTTGCGGGAGAGCGGCCGGAATATAAGATCGAGTGCGCCTGCCGCAAACCGAGGCCGGGAATGCTGTACCGGGCGGCGGAAAAGTTCAATATCGATCTCAGTCAAAGCTGGATGATCGGGGACGGAGAGCACGATCTTCTCTGCGGCATCAACGCAGGCTGCAAGACCGCATTGATCGGAGAAGATCCCCGCGCGGATCTTTGCGGAAAGGATCTTCTCGACTGTGTCCGTCGGATTTTACAGAGGTAACGCTATGAAACAAACGGATCTTTTGATTGAAAGGTACCCCGTGCTCGCCGCATGCAAAGATGAGATCGAGGAGACTTACCGCATCATCGGAACATGCTTTGCGGACGGCAACAAGTTGCTTGTCGCGGGAAACGGCGGGAGTTGCTCGGATGCCGAACACATTGCGGGCGAGCTCATGAAAGGATTCAAGATGTCCCGCACATGTCCGTCGCAGTTTGCGGAACGGTTGACGGCGGCGGATGCTGTTAGGGGGCTGCAGCTTGCGGAGCATCTGCAAGGCGGACTTCCCACGATCGCTCTCTCCAATCATCAAAGCCTCAATACGGCCTACATCAACGATGTCGCGGACGGCGGCCTCTTGATGTATGCCCAACAGGTATATGCTTACGGCAAGGCGGGTGATGTGTTTTTGGGAATATCCACTTCGGGCAACTCCAAAAACGTGATGTATGCGGCGGTCGTTGCCCGCGCCAAGGGCATGAAGGTGATCGGTCTTACGGGGGCCATGGGCGGAGAACTTGCGGCGTTTGCCGATGTTGCGATCAAAGCACCCGAGACGGAGACATATAAAATACAGGAATTGCACTTGCCTATCTATCATTGTCTGTGTTTAATGCTAGAAGAAAGATTTTTCGGATAAGGAAACACAACAATGAAAGTGGTTATCAACGGGGGAATTGAAACTATGAAGATCGCGATCGATTGCAGATATATCGGCATGTCGGGGATCGGCAGAGCATGCGAAGGGATCCTCGATGCATTGGATTTTACTGCGAATTCCTTTTATCTCATCGGGAAAAGGGAAAAATTGCAAAAATACCCCGCGGAGATCATCGAGGATGACACAAGTCCGTTTTCCTTCGGCGGATTGAGATCGTTTCCCAAGCATTTGAACAAGACATGCGACGCCCTCTTGATCCCCAATTTTTTGATCCCATTCGGCGTAAAAATTCCCGTGCTTACGATCATGCACGACCTCATCTTTCTCGACTTGAAGGAAACGACGCGCGGGTGGAAAGACAGACTCATCAAAAAAATTTTGTTGAAGCGTTGCATGAAGAAATCGAGCGCCGTTTCCTGTGTTTCCCGCTTTACGCTTGAACGTTGCCGGCATTACTATGGGAAACTTGCAGAGAAATGCTTTGTAAACTACAATGGTATCTCCAAAAGTGTATTGTCCTATGCAAATACCCATGAACGGGCGGAAAAGGCCGACCAGATCGTCTATGTCGGCAACGTCAAACCGCACAAAGGATTAAAAACTCTGCTCGATGCCTTTCCCGAGGTCGGCGGGGAGACGACCTTGAAGATCATCGGCGAAAAGGACGGTTTTCTGACGGGTCTGCAACTCGACGAAAGCGCATACAAAAACGTTGTCTTTACGGGGAAATTGAGCGATGAGGCGCTGTTTTTCGAGATAGCACGCTCAAAATATCTTGTTCTTCCCTCGAAATATGAGGGGTTCGGCCTTCCGCCGCTCGAAGCGCTTGTCCTCGGCACGCAGCCGATCGTGTCGGATATTCCCGTCTTTCACGAAGTCTATGAGGGTCTGCCCGTGAAATTTTTCGGAAGCCGAGAAGAACTCGTCTCTCTTTTGCAAGAGCCGCCGCAGACGGTCGGCTGCACGCAGGATATCATGGAGAGGTACAGCTTCCGCAGACAGGCAAACACTTTGATCGAAAAAATGGAGACGATGTTATGATCCCGAAGATCATCCATGCGTGTTGGCTCGGCACGGGCGAGATGCCCGACGACCAAAAAGAATATATCCAAGGTTGGCGCCGCCTTCATCCCGATTGGGAGATCAAGATCTGGACGGACGCCGAGTTTGCGCCCTATCTCGACGACAGCGCATTCGTCAAGGCCTGTCTCGAAAGGAAGAAGTACGGCTTTTTGAGCGACTATTTCCGCTTTACCGTGCTCTATGAGTTCGGCGGCGTCTATGTCGATACGGACGTCGAGATCAAAAAACCGCTCGATGAATTCCTTGGATATAAAATGTTCATGGGCTTTATTTCGGAGGCATCCATCGGCACCGCCCTCTTCGGCACAGAAGCAAAAAACCCGCTCATGCTCGAATGGCGGCAGATCTTGGAGCAAGATTTTGAGGAGAAGGGAGATTTTACGGTCAGCAACGACTGGATCACCAAATATTTTCTCGACCATTTCCCCGATTTTCTCCTGAACGGAAGGCGGCAGTCCCTCGCCTCGGGGATCGAGATGTACCCCAAGGACTGGTTTGAACGGTTTCAGACGAACAAGAAGAGCGGCGGCGGATATGCGGAGCATTTTTGCGCGGGATCTTGGTACGGAAGGCATGATCCTTGGTGGAAAAGATTTCTCAAAAAGATCCTTCCGCGCAGAATGATCGCAAAGATCAGCCAAATGACGGAAAAGAAGCCGCCCTATTACAGTGTCTACAAAGAACATAAAAAGAGAAAATCATGATGAAATACAGCATCATTATTCCCGTATTCAATACAGAGAAATATCTCAAAGGGTGCATCGACAGTATTCTTGCCTATCAAGGGGGAGAGGTCGAGGTGATCGCCGTCGATGACGGCTCCACGGACAGTAGTCTTGCAGTGTTGAACTCCTATGATGACCAACGTCTGCGCGTCTTTCATAAGGAGAATGAGGGCGTATTCAAGACATGGAAATACGGACTTCAACAGGCGACGGGTGAATATATCGTCTTTGTAGATTCCGATGACTGTTTAGACGCTGCGGTGTTTCCCTTTTTGAATGAGATTTTGCAAGAAAGTCTCTATGACGTGATACAGTTCGGCTGGACGGAAATTTTTTCAAAAACAATAAAGAGATACGTTGGGCTTCCCGGAATGAAAGAGGGGGCATATGAGGGAGAAGCACTGCAACAACTGATTTATGACCGCGTAAAACTTTTGGGGAAAGGAGACATTTCCACGGTTCGTTGGGCCAAAGCGTTCCGCGCGGCATTCATCAAGGAGATCGTTACGTTCACGATGGAACAGATCTGTATGTACGAGGATGATAGTATCACAAGGCCGTGCCTTGCTATGATGAAAACATTCCGATATTCCGAGCAGAATTTTTATCTTCATCGGAGCAGTGTGGAAAATTCCCTCTGCAATTCACCGGAAAGGTTAGAGAGCTATGCTGTTGATTGCAAAAACCTGATCGAATACTTTACAAAAGAAAGGGAGCGTTTCGGTTTTTCAGAGGAGACACTGCAAGCGTTTGCCGCCCGCTATTATTCGGCGGTGCTCGGCGACGCTGTTTGGGCAAAGAAAAATGGCCTTGCCAATCAAATTCTTTCCGATGAGCGCGTGCGCATCGTCTTGAAGAAGCGAGGCGGCATCAAATGTTGGCTTTTAAGGCATCATTGGTTTGTGGCTTTCCGATGCATAAGACGATTGAAACATCTTTTGACGAATCGACGGTAACAATGAATTGAAATGAATTACTATATTAAAGAAACAGAAAATTTTATAAGTAGCACTATCACGGAACAGCAAAGAATGACGGCCTCCTCCAAGCCGCGTGTCGATATCGACTGCATTTGTGAGGAGATGATCGAAAATTCGATTCCGTGTTCTTTCCCTCAACAGCAAAAGGGCTTTTTACGCAATTTTTTATCCTTCCGTGCCGACGTAAAGGAGTGGAAAAAGAGGCTTGCACCGCTTTCGAAGTCAGATGTCCTCTTTTTGCAGTATCCGCTACCGAAATTCAACATACTTCAAAATAAGATTTTTAGGAGACTGCGGAAGAAAGGTGTCCGTATGATCGCCTTGATCCATGATATGGATTGGCTGCGCTTAGACGCGACAAAACTGAAAACAAAATTGCGCATAAAGGTTCAAAAAAAGGCACTCCATTATTTTGATACGATTATTGTTCACAATCAATCGATGAAGGAGACGCTCGGCGATACTCGGACAAAGATCGTATGTCTCGGGATTTTCGATTATCTCTGCAACGAAACAAAATTCGGTAAGCGCGGAGCCGATCTCCCCGTGATCATTGCGGGGAATCTCAGTCCCGAAAAGGCAGGGTATGTTTATCGGCTTCCGCAGGATGTCACATGGAATTTGTATGGGCCCTTCTATGCGGCAGAGCACGAAAATATAAACTACAAAGGGGCATTCCCGTCTGAAAAGCTTCCGTCTATGATGGATGGTTCCTTCGGACTTGTTTGGGATGGAAATACGCCCGATACCTGCGGCGGGAGTTGGGGAAACTATCTCCGCTACAATAATCCATACAAGACTTCCCTCTATCTTGCCTGCGGATTGCCCGTTATCATTTGGAAAGAGGCGGCCCTTGCGCCCTTTGTTCTGGAAAATGATTGCGGTATCACCGTCGGATCCCTCTCTGAAATACGGCAAAAACTTTCTGCCATGAGCAAAGAGAGATATGAAGAGTTGTGTGAAAATGCCGAAAGGGTCGGGTGCATGCTACGCAAGGGGAGTTTTACAAAACAGGCGCTTACCTTAGCGTTCTCCAAAGGGGGAAATTATGAAACAGTATGACTATTTGATCGTCGGGAGCGGGCTCTTTGGGGCCGTGTGCGCCCATGAACTTTCCAAGCGGGGCAAAAAGTGCCTCGTCATCGAAAAACGCGCCCATATCGGCGGAAATATCTACACCGAAGAGGTCGAGGGCATTCAAGTCCACCGCTACGGGGCGCATATCTTCCACACCTCCGACAGGGCAATTTGGGAGTACGTCAACGCGTTTGCCGAATTCAACAACTACATCAACTGCCCCGTCGCAAGGTATCATGATGAATGCTACAACCTGCCCTTCAACATGAACACCTTCACCAAGCTCTGGCCCGATGTCTTTACCCCGGCGGAGGCCGAGGCAAAGATCGCCAAGGAGCGGGGCGAGGCGTATGTGGAAGAGCCCAAAAATCTCGAAGAGCAGGCCATCAACCTCGTCGGCAAAACCATTTACGAGAAGCTCGTCAAGGGCTACACCGAGAAGCAGTGGGGGAAGAAGTGCACCGAGCTTCCCGCCTTCATCATCCGCCGTCTGCCCGTGCGCTTCACCTTCGATAACAACTACTTCAACGACCGCTATCAAGGCATTCCGATCGGGGGCTACACGAAGATGATCGAGCGCATGCTCGAAGGCGTCGAGGTGAGGCTCAACTGCGACTTTTTCGCACATAAGTGCGATTTTTTGAAGGAAGCGAGGCACGTCATCTACACGGGCGCGATCGACAGATACTTTGACTATTGCTACGGACCCCTCGAATACCGCTCCGTGCGCTTCGAGACCGAAGTTTTGGATACGCCCAACTATCAAGGCAACGCCGTCATCAATTATACGGCGGCGGACGTTCCCTTCACGCGCATCATCGAGCACAAACATTTTGAATTCGGGACCCAGCCGAAAACGGTCATCTCCCGCGAATATTCGTCGGCGTGGAAGCTCGGCGACGAGCCCTACTATCCCGTCAACGACCAAAAAAACAGCGACTTATATGCGAAATACCGCGCCTTGGCGGAGAAAGAGGAGAATGTCACCTTCGGCGGCCGCCTCGGGCAATACAAATATTTCGACATGGACGACGTCATCATGAGTGCATTCGAGATGTTGAAAACGCTGTAAGCGGCGGAGGACGGTATTGTGGAAGAGAGCACTGTGAACCGCACAACGAAATTGGGAAGGAAGCTGTTCTACGCTTCCTATATCCTCATGCTCGTGCGTATGCTAGCTGTCAACTCGACGCTCTCCGCTTATTTCGATCCAAGCGATATCACTTTCAAATACATCCTGCGTATCGTGAGTTGGCTACCGATTCTTTTGAAACTCATCACACAGGATCGCTTTTCCCTTCATACTCTTTTTTCTTACGGTTTCTTTGTCTGCTTCATAAGTGTCATTTGTTTTATGACCCGTGGTTTTGAGCTTACAGATCTCGCCATTCTTGTGGTTGGCGTTCATGGAGTGCCGATAAAGAATGTTGTCCGCGTTTTCTTCTACACGGCGAGTGCCATCTGCGGTCTCCTTTTCGTTCTCAGTCTTGGCGGCGTCATCCAAAATTATGTCAATTATGCGGGGGACAAACCGCGCTATGCGTTCGGCAATGTGTATGCGACGGATTTTGCGGCCACGCTCTTTTATCTCGAACTCGCGCACGCCTATCTCAAAGGGAAAAAATACAACGTCTTGAACTTCCTCTTTTGGATCGCCGCCTCCTTCTTTGTCCTGCACTTCTGTGTGGCGAGGCTGGACTTTGTTTTGATCTTCTGCTTTGCATGGGTCATGTTCCTCGTTGCCTATGTCCCGAAGTTCTTTTCCTTCCGTGCCGTCAAGACCATGCTATGGAGCCTTATCCCGATTTTCTGCATTGGGTCGATCCTATTGCATATTCTCTATACGCCGAGCAACGATTTCCTCGAATGGCTCAACCAGCTTCTCTCGGGGCGTCTTTATTATGGGAATCGCGCGATCGGCGATTACGGATATTCTCTTTTTGGACAAAAGATAAAAATGCAGGGCTGGGGCTTTACGACGAAAGAGTGGGATGCCGAACTCGGCTACTACTTTGTGGACTGCGGTTGGCTTTCCGTCGCACTCCGCTATGGCATCTTTATGGCCGCCTTCGTCTGCATCACCTTTACCGTCGTATCGCGGAAACACTTGAAGGCGAACGACTGCGTTCTGCCCGTCATTCTCTTTTTCTTGGCGTTGACCAGCGTCGTCGACCATCACATCCTTGAATACCAATTTGACCCCTTCCTGCTTGTTCTGAATGCGGGACTGTGTACGGAAAAGATCCGTGCGAAGGCCGTAACCCGGGCCCCCGTTCCCGAAAGGGGATGATCTCCCATGGCAAAGAGCATCAAAAAAAACTTCATCTATAATCTCATTTACCAAGTGATGATGCTTGTGTCGCCGCTCGTGGTGACGCCCTATGTCTCCCGCGTGCTCGGGGTGGACACGGTGGGGCTGTACAGCTATGCGGATTCCATGGCGGCGTACTTTGTGCTTGTTGCCGTGCTCGGGACTTCCACATACGGCCAGCGGGCCATCGGCTATGTGCAGGATGACAAGGAGGGACGCAGCCGTGCCTTTTGGGACATCTTTCTGTTGCGCCTTCTGACTTCCTCCGTCACGCTCGGCGCATATGTCGGCTATGCCTTCCTCTTCGCGAGGGAAAATCTCGTCATAACTCTCATTTTTTCCCTCAACGTCATCAATGTGATGTTCGACATCACTTGGTTCATGCAGGGGATGGAGGAGTTCGGCAAGACGGCGCTGAGGAGCATCCTCTTCCGCTTTGCCTGCATCGCCGCGATCTTTCTCTTTGTGAAGGACGCGGGCGACCTTCCGCTCTATACGGTCTTTATGACCGCATCCACCGTGCTCGGCAACCTTTCCCTTTGGCTGTATCTGCCCAAATATCTCGTCAGGGTGAAGGGCGTGCACCCGTTCCACGACTTCAAATCGGTCATCATGCTCTTCATCCCGACGATCGCGACGCAGATCTACACCGTGCTCGATAAGTCGATGATCGGCTGGTTTTCGGACGGGTATCAAGAAAACGGCTATTACGAACAGGCGGAAAAAATCGTCAAGATCGCCCTGACGGCCGTGACGGCGCTCGGCATCGTCATGATCCCGCGGATATCAAGCACATACAAGGCGGGGGACATGGAGAGGGTGAAGTACTATCTCTACAACTCTTACCGCTATGTCTGGATGATGGCGATCCCCATCATGTTCGGCTTCATCTCCATCGCAAGCGTCTTTACGCCTATCTACTACGGCCCAGGGTATGAGAAATGCGCCACCCTGTTGCCGATTTTCAGTGTCCTTCTCATCATGATCGGCCTCTCCAACGTCAACGGAATGCAGTACTTCGTTCCCATCGGGAAGGAGAAAATTCTGACGCTCACGGTCACGGTGGGGGCCGTCGTCAACTTTGCGCTCAACCTCGCGCTCATTCCCTTCTTTGCCTCGCTCGGCGCGAGCATCGCCTCCGTTATTGCCGAATTCGCCGTGACGCTCACGGGGTTCATCTATATCCGCAAGACGAAGCAATTCCCTCTGAGGCCGATCTTCACCTGCTCGTGGCGGTATTGGATCGCGGGACTTGCGATGGGCGGCACGCTCTTCGGTCTCAAATACTGTATGCCCATTGCGCTGTGGAGCTTAATTGTCCTGATCGGTGCGGGGATCGCGATATATTTTGTGCTTCTTTTGGCCCTGCGCGACCCCTTCCTCATCGATCTCATCAAAAAGGGAGTGGGACTTTTGAGGCGGAACAAACCCGATCCCGTGCCCGCCGAAGCGCAGGAAGAACCGCAGCAAGACGAGAATGAAACCGACAAAAAATAAGAGCCGTGAGGCTCTTTTTTGTTACATAGCTTTGATTTTTTTGGGCAAAAACTTGGCGAAGAAGGCGCGGAAGTCGAAGAGTTTCAAAAGATGCATGACGGCAACTTCCGCACCGAGAATGACGAGGGCCGTCAGGATGAGCGCGGGGAGATAGCTCATATACCGCATGAAGCACATCCGCGCGAGCACGCCGATGACGGAGACGGGGACAAAGGCGAGGAGTTTCAGCACATATTTGCCCGAGCGGAGCTTCCCCGTCTTTTTGCGGAGCAGCCACAGCGAACAGACGGCGCAGAGGATGTAGTCGCAGCCCATTCCCAAAAGTAGCGCCCCGCTCCCCAAATATTGCGGCAGAAACCACACCGAGAGCAGCATCGCAAGACTGCCGACGGCGAAGATGCCGAGCGTCTGTTTCTCGCAGCCGAGGGAGTTCAAAAGGCTCGTCGAAATCATCGTGAGGCTCATTGGAAGCAGCATAAGTGCGCTTTTTTCGATCATCTGCCCGCTGTCGGCGTTTGAGTAGAGCAGGACCCCGACGCCTTCCCCGCACGCGATGAAGAGGGGCACGAGCATGCATGCGATGAGGAGAGTCGCGTTGAGCGCCTTTTCGACGAGCGCCGAGACCTTCTCCCGATCCCCCTTATAGAAACTCTCCGACAGCTCCGGCACGAGCACGAGGGCGATGGAACCGATGAGCGAGGAGGGGAT
>CANREK010000013.1 GCA_947629605.1 uncultured Clostridia bacterium
ACACCGCAGGTGCGCGTGTTTTTATAGGCGTTGTAGATATATTCGGAGGCATAATGGTTCTTGATGACCTTATCCTCGACGACGCCCATGCCCGTCTCTTCCACGGCGAGCTTTGCAAGCGGGATCCTTGCCTTGTTGGCGGCCAGCGCCGCCTCAAAGAAGATCTTGTCGACCTGTTCCTGCGTGTACGTCGAAAAGAGCTCCTGCGCGGCACGAACTCTTGTAAGAAGTTTTTTTAATGATTCTTCATCGTTGACGATAAAATCCTTCATACTGCCTCCGAAGCCATAAAAATGCTTATTCCAATCTTACCAAATATTCCCAAAAAAGTCAATATCCACACATGAATTTTCAAGTTTGTTTCGTAAAGTGATTGAAAAGCGGCGGCGCCCCAAGGTCGGGGCGCCGCCGCTTTCATGTTTTAATCATCATAGCAGAGACAGGAACGACTGTTTCAGAATCGGAACATAGTCGGTGGGATTATAGTCATACTTGCTGGAAATGGCTCCTCCGCCCGTGATATTGCCGAACATCTCCCCCCATCCGCCTTGATAGTTCAGATATTCCTGAAAATCATTGTAGTGGTTGTAGGTATAAAAGACATATTTTTTGTTGACGTCCGAGATCTCCTTCCCGTTGGAGCCGTAGCGCGTGTAGACCAGCCTTGCCGCGCCGCGCGTGATCGTGCTGCCGTTGTTGTAGAGCTTTGCCGCATAGCCGGGGTCGCAGTCCGTCCCCGTCGTGCCGACGTCGATCTCATAGTAGGAGAGCGTTCCGCCCCCGCCGCTGATGTCGGGCAGTAAGGGTTCATAGGGGTATCTTGACGTATCTCCGCTGAAATAGGAATGATTGAGCCGAAGATATTTGCCCCAAGGGTCGGACTTGGGACTTCCCGATTTATTGGAAGTATAGTTTGCGGGAATGTCACCGAAGGCCATGAGGTATGCCGCGACCTCTTCGAGCGTGACATAGGCGCCGTCACGGTAAATTTTGTCGGCGAGTTTCCCGTCGGACCCGAGCACATAATAGGTTTCTCCGTCCTCGGAGTAGATGGCGGCGCTGTTTCTGAGATACACGCCGTCGAGGATCGGGCGATGGGCAGCGAGCGTCGGCGCTTGGTCCTGCTCGGCGATGTCGCCCGACATGAGATTGTGTCGGGTGCGGTAGTAGGCATCCTGTGCGCTGTCTGCGGGCTCGTAGGATGCATAGAAACTGCTCGCGGAGACATTGACGTAAGGGTCCGAGGTCGGTTCGGTGATGTTGAACGTGACGGCATTGCTGATGACGTCGCCGACTGTTCCGACGACCGTGACGGGCTGAGTGCTCGATACCGTCAATGCGTCGCCGACGATCTCGGCATACTCTCCCCCTTCCAAGAGATGATAGGAGATGTTCCCCGCCGCAGACGAGGGCGTCAGAGTAAAGCTGAGATGTGCCGTTTCCCCCGCTTTGATCTGTGTCGTATCGGCCGTAAGCGTGATGGAAGTGGGAGAAACGCCGCCTGCGACGACCTTGATCTCCACCTCGTTGCTGACCCGCTCGCCGCACGATGCGACAAACGCCGCGGTGCCGCCCGCCACAATTCCCGTCACGATGAACCCGCTACACGAGGCATAGGTCTCCCCGCGCACGGTCTCGATGACAGCTTCCTCCTCCCCGCAACCTTCCACCGAGAGACGGGTGCTCTCTCCGGGAAGGATGGAATACTTCTCCGCACGGAGAATAAGCTCTTCCTCGGGGTCGATGTCCGGGTCCACGTCGGGGTCCACGTCGGGATCCACGTCGGGATCCACGTCGGGATCCACGTCGGGATCCTTCTGCACTTCCTTGACGGTCACTTCGATGGAATCCGCAAATTTTCCGACGACGGCGCGGACCTTGGCGACGCCCGCAGAGAGCGCGGTGACAAGCCCCTCCCCGTTCACTTCCACGCAGTCGGAATCGCTCTCCCACACGAGTTCCCCGTCGAGATGTTCGGTGACGGCGGTGAGCTGAACGGTTTCGCCGACTTCGAGAATGCAGCTGTCGCCATTTAAGATCATGACAAACCCCTGCACGGGCGTGCAGGCCGTAAAGAGCAATACGATGGAGAGCAGTAAAATAGAAAATCTCTTTTTCATGATCTTAAAAATACAGAAAAACGGTTTTGACGCAAAACCGTTTTTTGGATCAAGTCGGGCAATTATTCGCCGAGCAAGCGGAGTTGCTGTTCGATTTTTTCCTTCATATCGAGGTACTTCTCTTTCTTCGCCCTCTCGTCGTCGACGAGCTTTTTGGGCGCCTTGGCGACAAAGTTCTTGTTGAGGAGCTTTCCGTCGGCACGGGCAATTTCCCCCGTCACGCGTTCGAGCTCCTTGTTGAGCCTTGCCCTCTCCTTTTCGATGTCGACGAGATCGCCGAGCGGAATGAAGAGATGCCCGATCTCCGAGACGTGGGAGAGCGTTTTGCCGCCCGCCTCTTCGGGATTTTCGATGAAGTCGATCTCGCTTGCGCCCGCAAGACGCAGAATGGACTGCTTATTGACGGTGACGAGACGCCTTTGGTCGGTGACGAGGAAGAGATGTACCTTTCTCGAAGGCGGGCAGCCGACTTCCGCCTTGATGGCGCGGACCGCCTTGATGAGGTCGATGACGCCCTCAAAGGTCTTGGCCTCTTTTTTATAGGAAAGTTTGGTGTTGTATCTCGGATATTCCTCGGAGATGATGTTCCCCCGCTTCCCGGGCAGATAGCTCCAAATTTCCTCCGTGACGAAGGGAATGAAGGGATGCAGGAGCTTCAACATGGTTTCGAGCACGAAGAGGAGCACGCCGAGCGCGGACTTCTTCTTGTCCCCGTCACCGCCGTAGAGAGCGGGTTTAGAGAGCTCGATGTACCAATCGCAGAAGTCGTTCCAAGCAAAGTCGGTGAGCTTGTCCGCCGCGATGCCGAGATCGTATTTTTGCAGGGAGAGCGTCACCTCGCGGATGGTGGCCATGAGGCGGGAGATGATCCACCGATCGGCGGGTTGCAGACGGATGTCGGAGAGCTTGGGGACCTCGCAGTCGACGTTCATAAGCACGAAGCGCGAGGCATTCCAAATTTTATTGATGAAGTTGCGGGCAGATTCCACCTTCGCCTCGGTGAAGCGGGTGTCGTTCCCGGGCGCAACGCCCGTGATGAGCGAAAGACGCAGCGAGTCCGCCCCGTATTTTTGGATGACATCGAGCGGGTCAACGCCATTGCCGAGGGATTTGGACATCTTTCTGCCCTGTTCGTCGCGGACAAGCCCGTGGATGAGCACGTCGTGGAACGGGACTTTTTCGGTATATTCGATCCCCGAGAACATCATGCGCATGACCCAAAACGGAATGATGTCGTACCCCGTGACGAGCACGTCGGTCGGGTAGAAATAGTTAAAATCGGGGGTCTTTTCTGGCCAGCCCAGCGTGGAGAAGGGCCAAAGCGCCGAGGAGAACCATGTGTCGAGGCAGTCCTCTTCCTGCGTCAGGTGCGTACCGCCGCAGACGGGACAGACGGTCGGGTCCTCGCGCGAGACGATCGTGTTCCCGCATTCGCAGTACCAAACGGGAATGCGGTGCCCCCACCAAAGCTGGCGGGAGATGCACCAATCGTGAATGTTTTCCAGCCAATTAAAGTAGATCTTGGCAAAGCGGTCGGGCACGAACTTGGTCTTGCTCTTGACAACGGCGTCGATGGCGGGCTTTGCGAGCGGCGCCATCTTGACGAACCACTGCTTGGAGACGATGGGCTCCACCGTGGCATGGCATCTGTGGCAGTGCCCCACGTTGTGGGAGTGCGGCTCGATCTTGACGAGGAGCCCGAGCTCCTTCATCTTTTCCACAATGCGTTTTCTCGCCTCGTACCGATCGAGCCCCGCAAATTCGCCCGCAAGCTCATTCATCGTGCCGTCGTCCCCCATCACACGGATCATGGGAAGATCGTGGCGGAGGCCGACCTCAAAGTCGTTGGGGTCGTGGGCGGGCGTGATCTTGACGGCACCCGTGCCGAATTCGGGATCGACATAGGCATCGGCGACGACGGGGATCTTTCTGTCCGTCAAGGGCAAGAGAAGGGTCTTGCCGACAAAGTTTTTGTATCTTTCATCGTCGGGGTTGACGGCAACGGCCGTATCGCCGAGCATGGTCTCGGGGCGGGTGGTGGCGATGACGATCTTTTCGTCGGACCCCTCGACGGGATAGGCGAAGTGCCAGAAAAATCCGGCATCCTCGGTGTGCTCCACTTCCTCGTCGGAGAGCGCCGTCTTGCAGTCGGGACACCAATTTATGATGCGGCTGCCGCGGTAGATGAGCCCCTTTTCGTAGAGGCGGCAGAAGGCCTCGCGCACGGCCTTGGAGCATTTTTCGTCCATCGTAAAGGTGAGACGGGACCAATCGCAGGAGGAGCCGAGCTTTTTGAGCTGTTCGACGATCTCCCCGCCGTACTCCGCCTTCCATTCCCACGCGCGGCGCAAAAATTCCTCTCTTCCGAGTTCTTCCTTCGACGTGCCCTCTTCGTGGAGCTTTTCAACAATTTTATGCTCCGTGGCAAGAGAGGCGTGGTCGGTCCCGGGGAGCCAAAGGGCGGAATAGCCCTGCATCCTCTTGAAGCGGATAACGATATCCTGCAACGTCTCGTCCATGGCGTGGCCCATGTGGAGCTTCCCCGTGATGTTGGGGGGCGGCATCATAACGGTGAAGGGAATTTTGGAGGGATCGATCTCGGCGCGGAAGCAACCCTCCCGCACCCATTTTGCGTAGATCCTGTCCTCAAAGTCCTTGGGATCGTATGTTGTGTGCATTTCTTTCATGTTCGTTACCCGTCTCTTTCGTTTCACTTCAAAGTGAACATTCCCCATTATACCCTTTTTTTTCGCCGTTGTCAACAAAAGAGAGCGCGGCATACTATGTATTATCCTAAATTTTACGGAGTGAAACCATGAAAAAAATTTTTGCGATCCTCGGAGCGGCGATCTTTGCCCTCCTTCCCCTCTCCGCTTGCGGCGGGGAGAACGACGGCGGACTCAAAAAGGTCCGCCTCAACGAAGTGACCCATTCCGTCTTTTATGCGCCCATGTACCTCGCCGATTCCCTCGGCTACTTTGAGGAAGAGGGCATCGAGATAGAGCTGACCAACGGCGGCGGCGCCGACAAGGTCATGACGGCCGTCCTCTCGGGCGATGCGGACATCGGCTTCTGCGGTCCCGAGGCGGCATTTTACGTTGCGACGGGCGGTACGAGCGACACGCCCACCGTCTTTGCGCAGCTCACCCTCCGCGACGGTTCCTTCCTCGTCGGAAGGCAGCCCGAGCCCGATTTCAAGTGGGAAAACCTTGCGGGGAAAGAGATCCTTGCGGGCAGAAAGGGAGGCGTCCCCGCAATGACGTTCGAATACATCTTAAAGGAACATGAAGTCAAGGACTATACATTGAATTTCGACGTCGCCTTCAACAACATGACGGCGGCGTTCATCGAGGGCACGGCCGACTATTGCACGATGTTCGAGCCCGTGGCCTCCGAAGTGCAGGCGGCGGGCAACGGATATATCGTGGCGGCCGTCGGCGAGGCGAGCGGCGAAGTCCCCTACACGAGCTACATTGCAAAGAAGTCGTGGCTGAGCTCCAACGGGGACACCGCGAAGGGATTCCTCCGCGCCATGCTCAAAGCCGTAAAGTATGCTCGCGAAGAGGCGCCCGAGACTGTTGCCGAAGGGCTCACAAAGGCCTTCCCCGACACCTCGAAGGAGAGCCTTGCGACGAGCATCCGCAGCTACCAAGGCATCAACGCTTGGGCGGGGAACATGCAGATCACCGAGCAGAGCTATCAAAGACTTCTCGACATCATCGAAGAAGCGGGCGAACTCACGGAGCGCATCCCCTTCTCGTCGATCGCCGACAACACGCTCGTCAAGGAAGTATACGGCGAACTCTTTTAACCAATGAACGGAAGGCACGCCTATGAAAAACGAAATTCTGCGCTTTGACAATGTAACGCTTACCTACCACACAAAACGCGGAGAGACGACGGCGGCGGAGAAGCTCACCTTCTCTGTGCGGGAGGGTGAATTTGTCGCCATCATCGGTCCCTCCGGCTGCGGCAAGACCACTCTTTTATCGCTTGCGGCGGGACTTCTGACCCCCTCAACGGGCACGGTGACGCGCCGCGGCAGTTGCGGCTACATGCTGCAAAAGGATGAACTTTTCCCGTGGCGCACCATCGAAAAAAATATCTATCTTCCCCTCGAAATCGGGCATAAAAACACCCCCGAGCGGAGGGCGGAGGCCGTGGAGCTTGCCGAAAAGTACGGGCTTTCGGACTTTTTGCAGAGCTATCCGCCCCAACTTTCGGGCGGAATGCGGCAGAGGGCGGCGCTCATCCGAACGCTTGCGGCCGAGCCCGACATCCTGCTTCTCGACGAGCCCTTTTCCGCCCTCGACTATCAGACCCGTCTCAACGTCTGCGACGACGTCTCCTCCATCATTCGGAGCGAGGAAAAGACCGCCCTGCTCATCACGCACGACATCTCCGAGGCGATCTCCCTTGCCGACCGCGTCATCGTGCTCACCAAGCGCCCCGCAAGGGTGGCATTTGAACATGAACTCGACTTCGGCGAGGAAAACCGCCCCATCAAGCGGAGGGAGATGAGACAGTTCTCCGCTTGGTTCGAGATCCTGTGGAAGGAGTTGAACGTATGAAACACGAATTTTCGAAGGAACACAGACAGTATCTTGCAAAGAAAAAGCGCGATCTCGCCCTCGTCTGGGCGCTGCGCATCGGCATTCTCGTCCTGCTTCTCGGGCTTTGGGAGATGGCCGCCGATCTCGGCTGGGTCGATCCATTCCTCACGAGTTCCCCCTCGCGCATTGGAAAGACCATCGCATCGCTCTATGCCGACGGCTCCCTCTTCTATCACATCGGCGTGACGCTGCTCGAAACACTCATCGGTTTTGTCATCGCCGTTGCGCTCGGCTGTATCATCGCCCTGCTCCTCTGGTGGAGCGAGACGCTGAAACGGGTGCTCGAACCCTATATCGTCGTGCTCAACGCCCTGCCCAAGATCGCGCTCGGCCCCCTCATCATCATCTGGTTCGGCACGGGAAGCGAGGCGATCGTCTTTATGACGGTGCTCGTCGGCATCATCGTTGCGACGCTCCACATGCTCGGCGCCTTTATGGCGACGGACAGCAATAAGATCCTGCTCCTCCGCTCCATGGGAGCAAGCAAGTTGCAGATCCTCTTAAAGCTCGTCATTCCCTCCTCCCTCCCCGCCTTCATCTCCATGCTGAAAGTCAACGTCGGCATGGCGTGGATCGGGTCGATCATGGGAGAATACATCGTGTCGCGGGCGGGGCTCGGCTATCTCATCGTCTACGGCGGGCAGGTGTTCAAGCTCGACCTCGTCATGAGCGCCACCTGCATCCTATGTGTCCTCGCCGCGGGCATGTATGCGCTTGTGGTACTTCTCGAGAAATTGATCGTAAAGAATGCAGAGAGCTGAAAACAACAGCCCCGCGCCACCCATGACGGGATAGAGATATCCCACGATGCCGTGCAGTCCCACGCGGGACAGACAAAACGCCGCAAGGAGAGAGATCCCCTTTGCGGCAATTTTCTTTTTGCCTTTGAGTTCATTGCACGCCGCAAAGAGCGGATAGAGCGAGGAGACGAGCGACGTCAGAATGGCCAAGGCGACGGCGACGGAAAAGACCTTCCCTCCCGTGGCGGCAAGGAAGGGCATCGGCGCAAGAATGGCGCTTGCACCCTCGCGGTAGACACTTCCCAAAATGCAGACAGCCGCAGCGGCGATGCAGACGGAAGCAAGCGCCGATGAGAGAATGGGCCGCTTCATTTCCCGACCCGCATCCATCAAGACGGGCGCCATGAGGAAGGAATTCATGCCCGCATACAAGAGCCAGCCGAACTTGCTCCCGCTGCGGGGATAGAAAAAGCTGAGGTCGCGGGCATAGAAAAAGACAAATCCCAAGAGCAGCGGAACAAGGATGAGGTTGAGCGCCGAGATCCCGCCCATGCCCTTTTCGAGAAAGACAACGGAAAGCAGAAGTCCCGCAAGGGAGAGCACGGGAATCTTGACGGGAAGCAGTGCATCCAGCCCCGCAAGCATGCCCGCCGAGGAGATAAAGGCGCAGAGCATGAGGGCGATGCGGACCGCGCCGCCCCATCTCGAAAGGCGCAGAACGCCGCGGGATCCCCCGTACTTTCTCCCGAGATGCAGATAGTAGGCGGTGAGCAGGAAAAAGAGCATACAGGAAAGGAGCAGCGGCAGCAAAAAGCGCTTTGCGCCGAAGAATCGGACAAGCTCCGCGCCCGTGATGAATCCCGCCCCGATCGTGCCGCCGATAATAAAAAAAGCCCCTCTCACTATCCCCATTTGCAATGTAATATGTCAGACAGAGGTCTTTTATGAAAAAAAATTATAATTTTTATAAAAAATTATGTCTGACATAGTACTCTGCCTATTGACAAAAAATGAGAAATGTAGTATAATATGGTCAAATGTGCTAAGGAGGAAATCTATGGACGAGGAAAAATTGACCGTAGAGACGGATGAGTACGAGCAGTCGGCCGAAAACGACCCTGCCGAGACCGTTGACGACGATAAGTCCGATAAAAGCGTAAGCGCCGATCTCATCCGCGGTCATATCAACACGATCATCCTTCGTTCTCTCTATGACGGGGATAAATACGGCTACGAGATCATAGCCGAGATCGAGCGCAAGAGCTCGGGGCAGTATTCCTTGAAACAGCCCTCTCTCTATTCCGCGCTCAAACGTCTCGAAAAAGACGGCTACATCACTTCCTATTGGGGCGGTTCCGTCGGCGGCGGAAGGAGAAAATATTTCTCCCTCACCGACGAGGGCAAGGCGATCTCAGAGCAGAACCAGGCGGAGTGGGAATATTCCCGCACCATCATCGATTCGCTCATCTCCGACCGCGACTTCGACTTCAACATGCCCGCCCCCACCGCGGTCGACATGAGAGTGCTCAAACGGTCCACTTCCCGCGTGCCCTCTCACGAAGATGGCGAAGAGGAAGATGAAGAATTCTCCTTTGAGCCCGGGATCGACGACGATGCCATCCGCAGTCAGCTCGAAAATGCTTACAGCGAGAAGCAGAAGGCGCTTGAAGAGGAATATGCCGAAAAACTCGCCGCGCTCGACCGTGACCGCGCCGATTTCGAGGCCGAAAAGGCAAGGCTCGAAGAGGAACTTTCCGCCCGCGAAAAGGAGATCCGCGATACCTACGAGGCGAACTTGAAGGAGCTCGACCTCATCCGCATGCAGCAGGAAGCGGCCCTTCAAATACAAAAAGAGCAGTTTGAGCGGGAATTTGCCGAGGAAAAGGCGCTGTTCGAGGCCGAAAAGGAGCAAAGCAGAGCCGAAAGCGAGGCAGACGGCGCCCTCAAAGAGGAACTCGAAGCGCTCAAACAGAAGAGCGCCGAGGAAGCGGAGGCGCATGAGCGTGCCCTCTCCGCTCTCAAAGAGGAGAACGAACAGGCCCTTGCCTCACAGCGGGAACTCCATGAAAAAGAGATGGAGAGCTTGCAGGATTCGGCGAAAGAAGAGCGGGAAACGGCTGTGCGCCTCGCCCGCGAGGAGGAAGCTGCCCTCCGCGAGACCCAATATCAGGCCGAACGCAACCGTTACAGCGAACTTCTGACCGAGGAGCGCAACCGCTACAACGCCGCGCTCGCCGAAGAGAACGCCCGTCACGAGGCGCAGATCCGCGACGACCGTGCCCGCTATCAACAGGCGCTCGACGACCAGCTCGCCGCCCTCCGCAGTCAGATGGAGCTCGAAATGGCGATGCGGGAAAAGGAGATCATTCACCGCAATTACATCTCCCTCGTCGACACCCCCACTTCAAATGGCGACAAGCCCGCGCCCGCGGGAGAGCAAAAGGGAAACGACGGCGACTACCGCAGTACCGTGATGCAATTCTATGAAAACACGGTGCACGCCTCGCAGAAGCCCGCCGAGGTCGCCGCGACCCCCGCGAGCGGCATCGATTTCCGAGACATCTATAAGCGCGCCGACAGAGACGGCCTCCGCGTCGAGACCGTCGGGGGCGAGATCCCCCCTGCCGCAGAGCCGACAACCGAGGATTCCAACAGGGTCCATAAGGGCAAGGCGATGTTTTTGAGCTCCGTCTTTGTGTTCTTTTGGTGCATCATCGTCGGCGGCATCACGCTGGGACTGAGAGGCACGCTCTCCATCCCCGCCTTCTACCCCTATCTGATGTGGTGCCTCGGGCTGGTCCTGCTCCTCACGACGGGGCTCCTGTATGCGAATCACTTCGGCCAAAACAGTCTGCGAAAACCGACGCTCGCGCTCATCAATGCCATCGTGGTCTATGCGCTCATCGTCATCGTTGCGCTCATTGTCGCACTGTCCGCCCGCATCAATTTCTCAGATGCTTCCGATCTCATGAACTTTGTGTTCTTCCCCGCGATCTACTTCATCGCAGTCCTCATCTTCGGTGTCTGCTACTTCTTGCAGGTCAGACCGAAAAAGTAAAAGAGAACAAAAAAACAGCGCCGAATCCGACGATTCGGCGCTGTTTTTTTACATTGCTTTGTAAATTTTCAGCCATTCGGGCAGACGTGAGACGAATTCCGCATTGTCCGCTGTCCGCTTCATCATGTCATAGAGCCCGACGGGATTTTCGGTGAGCCCCCTCTCTCTCAATTTGTAGACGGCGGAGAGCTCGCTTTCACTGAGTTGCAGTTCCTCCTTCCGCGTACCCGATCTGCGGATGTCGATCGCGGGGAAGATCCTGCGCTCGGCAAGCTCACGGGAGAGGAAGATGTCGGCGTTGCCTGTTCCCTTGAATTCCTCGTAGATGATGTCATCCATGCGGCTGCCCGTGTCGACGAGCACGGTCGCAAGAATGGTGAGGCTGCCCTGTTCCACGGTGTTTCTCGCCGCGCCGAAAAAGCGTTTCGGCTCGTTGAGCGCCCCCGCTTCGAGCCCGCCCGAGAGCATCTTGCCCGTGTTTTCCGCCGTATAATTGTACGCCCGCGTCAGTTTGGTGAGAGAATCGAGGAGGATGACGACGTCTTTCCCCATCTCGACGAGCCTCTTTGCGTGCTCCACGGCGAGGTGGGCGGCGCGGATGTGACGCTCGGCCCCCTCATCAAAGGTCGAGGAGATGATCTTCGCCCCGGGAACGCTCTGGCGGAAGTCGGTGACTTCCTCGGGCCGCTCGTCGATGAGCAGAACGATGAGCTCGATGTCTCGATGATTGGTGCTGACGGAGCGGGCGATGTTTTTGAGCAGCGTCGTCTTGCCCGCCTTGGGCGGCGCGATGATGAGCCCGCGCTGGCCCTTTCCGATGGGGACAAAGAGGTCCAAAAGTCGCAGAGAAAGCTCGGAGTTGTTCTCGGAGAGCCCGATCTTCTCATTCGCATACTGCGCCGTGAGATTGTCGAAGTTCGGCCGCGTCTCGTACCCGCCGACGGGCAGTCCGTTGACGGAGCCGAGCACGTCGATGGAGGGAGAATCGTTCTTTTGACGGGGATTTGCCGTACAGGTCACATAGTCCCCCTCGCGCAATTTGAGATTGTGAATGACGGAAGCGGGGATAAAGACATCCGTTCCCGTTGTCGAGGGCTGGCAGTTCTTGGCGCGGAGGAATCCGTACCCCGATGACATCGCTTCGAGAATGCCGCCGTAGATCGTCCCCTCCGACGCAAGTGTCTTTTCCTGAAATTCGGGGGAAGAGACGGCATAGTTGGTGCCCGAAGTGAGGTGTTTGCGCTTGATCTCGGCAAGTTTTGCGGGGATCGCGGGGTCGAGATAGGTCTGTTTGGGCGGAGCGCCGCGGCGGGAACGCTGTGCAGGCTCGGCCCGTTCCATCAAAATATCGAGAATTCCCGCAACGAGAGTGTCCTTATTGGTCGTGCACACCTGTGCGACGCCCTGCACCCTCCCGAGCACCCGAAGTGAGACGATCGGGAGCGCCGTGAGATACTCTCTGTATTCCTGTTCCAATGCTTCGTTGACCATTATGATATCCTCTCCATGACAATGATTTTTTGTTCGCTCGGCAGTGTTTCCTTGGTCAATTCGAGCGATTTTGCGGTGGTGAAATGCCCTCCCATGGCATTCAAAAAGCGTTTTTCATCCGAAATATCCACGGTGAGCCCCTTGACATGGTAATGCATGGGGATGACGACCGCGGGAGAAAGCTCCCTTGCATACCATGCAGCTTCTTCCCCGTCGATCGTGTAATTTCCGCCCACGGGAAGGAGCAAAATATCGGGTTTGGGGAGCTTTTTTACAAGGGTCTCATCGAATTTTTGCCCGAGATCCCCCATGTGACAGACGCGGATGCCGTCCATGACGAAGGAGAAGATGATGTTCTTCCCCCGCTTTGCGCCGTGCGCATCGTCGTGAAAGGCCTCCACGGCGGTGATCTCAACGCCCCTGCATGTGACATTCCCCGCATGCGTAAAGACGGCGGGATGCCCCTCCACAGCGGCGACGTTGCAGTGATCGTAGTGACCGTGGCTCACGGTGACAATGTCGGCTTTGACATGCGGAAAAGGCAGGCCGACGTCCCCGTAAGGGTCGGTCACAAGCGTCGCGTTGCACCCCTGAAACAGAAAGCAAGAGTGCCCGATATAGTATATTCTCATTGTTCCTCCGAAAAAACTTTGATACGGATCCTTAAAGAAAATCTTTGTAACATTTTGTCGGTTTGAAGATCGTAGGAAAGACGGCAAAAAATCTCGGGATCCGAAATAAAACTTTTGTAATGTTTGGTAAGGATGGGAAGCTCCGCGGCTCCATCGCGAAGCGACATGCGGAAGAGCGTGCCCTCATTTTCGCGAAATGTTGCGTCGAACCGGACTTCGCCCCGCCGTTGAAGCACGGCGCAAGACGGATACAGTTCGAGCGTGGAAAGATCCCCTTCGATCGGATAGGAGACGAGAACGCCTCCATCCCGACGCTCGACACTGCCCGACGCGCGGAAGCGGGTCGTCTTGCCGCAGGTCTGCGTCTCGATCTCAATGTTCGCTTTCATGATTCCCATTATAGCGCAGAAAAGACGTTTTGTAAACAGATTTTTGTGAGAAAGATAATATTATGTCTGACATAGTACTATGTAAAATGGCGAAAATCAAAAATTAAAGACACTGCATGGCCCACAAATACCCCTTTAACCGCTTTCTCTTTTCCATGCAATCGGGCATGATCTCCTTCATGAGACCCCAAAAGGCGCCGCTGTGGTCCATGTGCCGCGTGTGGCAGAGCTCATGCGCCGCGAAATAGTAGCAAAGGTCCACGGGCAAGAAGGCCGTGCGGAAGGTATAGGAAATGTTCCCCGCGGCATTGCACGACCCCCACCGTGTTCTCGCCGAACTTACGGAGATCTTTCCGAATCGGAAGCCGAATCTAAGGGCAAGTTCCTCCGTAATCGCCGTCATGTGCTCCCTCGTAAAGGCTCTCAAGAGGCGGATGAGCGCATTTTCTCGGTTTTCCTGCGGCAAAAAGAGCGTGTCCTGCGTCAATTTCGCCCGCCCCGTTGTAATTCTCCTCTCCGCGCCGAAGAGAAAAATCCTTGTTCCGTCCGAAAAATCGACTTTGGGCCGCGCACTCTGCTCTTTTACCCGCCGCGCGATCCAAAGTCTGTGCCGCTCCACAAATTCGTCGATCTTGCGTGCGGAGAGGCCGAGCGGGGCGCGAACGACCACTTCCCCCTCCCGCACGGAGACGGAGAGCGTCCTGCGCTTACTTCTTAGGATGGTATATTCCATATTTTTAGTATATCGTATTTGCAACAAAAAGGCAAGTTTCTTGACTTGGCAAAAAAAATATGCTATGATTTGGGCATGTATACGGTTTCCAAGCTCAAAAAACAGAGATTTTCCGTGGAAGTCCCCGCTTCCAAGAGCATTCTGAACAGGGCGCTGCTGCTTTCCGCCTTTACGGAAGGAGACACACTGCTGCGTTGCGGTCGGCTTTGCGACGACAGCGAAGCGCTCCTTTCCTGCCTGACGGCGCTCGGGATCGAAACCGAACGGCCCCCCGAGGGCATTCTCGTTCACGGAACACGCGAATTTTCGCACTTCGGCACGCTCGATGTGGGCAGCGCCGGTACGGCTGCGCGCTTTTTGCCGCCCATACTCGCCTTCCGCGGCGGAGAATACGAATTCCGCGCCTCCGCACAGATGACGGAGCGCCCCATGGAGATCCTTCCTCTCCTCGCCTCCCTCGGCGTGGAGATCGAATATCTCGGAAACGCGGGTCATTTCCCTTTCCGCCTCGTTTCCAAGGGCATTTCCGCCGAAAAGGCCGAGATC
>CANREK010000014.1 GCA_947629605.1 uncultured Clostridia bacterium
GTCGGCTACTTCGCGCCAAGGGCGGCGCTCGTGCCGCCCTTAGACGTGAATAGAATGCGGGCGGGGCAGGATGACGCAATCGGAATGGTCCGTATTCGCCCCGCGAGATTCTTCGGAATTGCCTCCGTACTCTCTATGAGCTCCGTGGCTCAGAATGACGCGGGGCCGCAATTTTTCATTTTTAATTTTTAATTTTTAATTGCTTCCGTAGGTTTCCCGCTTCCCTCGGGTGGCGAGATCTTGACCACGCGGGCGGGAATGCCGACGACCGTGGCGTACGGCGGGACCTCCTCCAAGACGACGGCGCCCGCGCCGATCTTGGCGCCCTCCCCCACTTCAAACCCGCCGAGCACCTTGGCGCCGCAGGAGAGAATGGCGTTTTTCCGCACCGTGGGGTGGCGTTTGCCCTTCTCCTTGCCCGTGCCGCCGAGCGTGACGCCTTGGTAGATGACGACGCCCGTCTCCACTTCGGCCGTCTCGCCGATGACGACACCCTCGCCGTGGTCGATAAAGACGCCCGGGGCGATCTTTGCGGCGGGGTGGATCTCGATCCCCGTCTTTTTCTTGGCACGTTCGGAGAGAAACCTCGCAAACAGCTTCATGCCGTGGCGGTAGAAAAAGGCCGCTCGTCTGTGCATGCGGAGCGCACGCACGCCCGGGTAGACCAAAAACACTTCCAAGCGACTGCGGGCCGCGGGGTCGTTTTTCATGGCGGCGTCGATGTCCGCCCTCGTTTTTTTCCACATGGTTTATTGTATGAAACGGCGCGCTTTGCGTTTACTTGATGGGCAGGCTCGCGATCTTGTATTCCGCAAGACACTGCATGACGAGGTCGCGGGCAAAGATCTTCTGTTCGAGCAAAAACCGTACGACGATGTCGCGCACGCTCTTGTCGTCGAACTCATATCCGCACGCGTTGAAGAGATTTTCGGTATCGATCGCCGTGAGGCCACAGACGACGGCGAGCGCCAAGACGGTGTTCTTTTCGGGATAGAGGGTACCCTTTACGAGCTTTTTCCAAAACCTCGGCTCGATGTTGAGCCGTTCCCCCGCCTCCTCCGCCGTAAGTTTGTGGCGGGAAAGGATCTTGGGCAACACTTTGGCAAAGGAGTACTTTTCAAACGGCCGACGGAGCTTTTCGGAAAAGGTCAAAAAGCGGAAGGAAAAAGTGTAGTCGGTGTCCCCCTGTTCCTCTTTCAACGCGGCAAGCAGCGCCTCGCGGTCCTGCTGACAGGCAAGACGCATCACGGCGGAGTCCTTTTTGGAGACGGCGCCGTCGCGGTCGATGACGAGCGTTTCGGGCATTTGGTACCCGGGGAGCGCGGCAAGACGCACATAGTCGCTGTAATGCGCCATGAAATATTCGTCGAGTGCGGAGATCGTATAATTCATCGAGAACATTTTACCATTCCGCACCGAAAAACGCAAACGTTTTGAACAACGTGCCGCAATTTTGTGTTGACATTTTCGCTTGGAGGGGTGAAGGGGGTGCACGGCGGCACGGCGGCACGCCGTGCGTGCCCCCTCCGTGGGAGGGGGATGTCGCGCAAGCGACAGGGGGTGGGTCGGAATGACACCCCCTCACCCGCTTCGCGGGAGCTCCCCCTCGAGGGGGAGCCAAGACTTGCCCACCCCTTTGAGGGGTGGGTGTCACGCAGTGACGGAAGGGGTGTGTGCGGCGGCACGTGCCGCCGCGCATTCTCCGCAAAAAATCAAATAAATTGTTCGTTTCCGACATTTTTCAATTTAGTGTTATGAATTAACAAAAGATTTATCATAAAAAATTATAAATTTTAATATTATCGACAAAAATAAAGAAAAAGTAAAAAATTTTATGAACTAATTTTGTGAATTTGCTTGCAATATAAGAACATTTGTGTTACTATCTTACATAGAAAAATTTACATGTTTGGGGGTTCTATGATGAAACGCGAACGTATCGAAGAAATCGCGGAACTTTTAGACAAGCGCGGTAAATTGACGCTGGACCAACTCGACGACTTTTTCCCGGGTGTCTCCCAGATGACCCTGCGGCGTGACCTTCTCCAGCTCGAACAGCAAGGGCGCATCATCCGCGTGCGCGGCGGCGCAATGTCCGTCAAGGAAGTGCAGAAAGTTTCTGCCGAACCGTATGCCAAAAAAACGGCGGCCAATGCCGATGCCAAGCTCCGCATTGCGCAAAAGGCGGCCAATCTCATCGACGAGAATTGCTCTCTCTTTATGGATGGGGGCACCACGGCGATGTGTCTTGCCAAGGAATTGCCCGATATCAACATCCATGTATTCACCAACGGCCTCGCCGTTGCGATCGAACTTGCGCAAAAGAAGAATCTGAGCGTCACCGTGCTCGGGGGGCAAGTCATCAAGGACAATCTCTCCACGGCTTCTCCCGTTGCCAAGGACTATTTCGAAAATACCAACTTCGAACTTGCCATCATCTCCGCCTCGGCGTTCACGCCCGAGATCGGCTTTTCGTGCGGTTCCATGATCGAGGCGGATCTCCTCAAAATGGCGCGGCAGAAGGCCAAGACGATGTATATGATGCTCGACAGCTCCAAGATCGGCAAGATCATGCCGCACACGTTCGCCCGTCTCGAAGACATCGACGTGCTCATCACCGACGACGACTTCCCCGCGGACATGAAAGAGCTCTTCCGTCAGAAAAATATCGTAGTTATGTAACGAAAACGACCCCTGTCCTCACGGACAGGGGTTTTTGTTTGGTTTTTTTGACAGACACCCCCTCACCGCCTACGGGGCACCCTCGCGCACGGGTAGAAACCCGTGCTTGGTCGGCATTTGCCCGTTACATATGGGCAAATGCTATAAGAATTTTGCGCTAAGAGTTATTAACTCTTGGCAGAATGCAAAATTCTTCCCTCGAGGGGTGGGCAAGTGCGGCGTCATGCTGAGCCCGAGAGCACAAACGCAGTCTACGAAAGCAAGTCCGAAGCATCTCGCCGCACTATTATAGACATCGCCCCGCGAGATTCTTCGGAATCGCCCTCGTACTCTCTATGAGCCCCGTGGCTCAGAATGACGCGGGGCGGGTCAGCATGAGCGCGGCGGGCTATATGCCCGCCGCGCCATTCTCAATCATTCCCCACCGCAATTTTTCATTTTTCATTTTTAATTTTTAATTTCCTACACGCTTTCCACTTTGACGTAGGCGCCGGTGTCGGCATCCTGAAAGACGACGTAGAACCCCGTTTCATCCGAAAAGGGCGAGGCGGGCACGAACACGCTGCGGTCTTTGAGGGCGGGGTCAGGCTCCTCGGAGGCGACGCAGAGGTAGCGCGGGATCCCCTCTTCATAGACGATGCCGATGAGCGACTTTTCGCTTCTCGCCCAATCGGACTGCGGAAAGGCCCACCTGAGGCGGGTGTCGGCGGGGTAATTTTTGAGCACCGCCTCTATTTCGTCGCGGACTTCCTTGTAATATGTAAGCGATTTTCGCGGGATGAATACATCTTCATCTTGGTCAGAATGGTCAGCGCCCGCCGTTTTTTCTCCTTTTGCCTGCATTTCACCATTCCCGCCTTCATCTGCATGAGGCGCGTCATAGTAGTCGCTTTCGGCGATGGCCTCGTCGTCGTAGGAGAGGGCGCCCTCGCGAAAGGGCGGCGCTTCCCCCTTGGGGTCCTCTCTGGGCGGGTCCTGTTCGGGAAGGGGCACGCCGGGCGCATAGGGCACGTTGGGTTGCAGGGGCGCGGGGATCTCATTCGGCGGCATGGGGGTGGGAATGGGGCGCTTTCTGCCCGTCTCGGTGAGGGTGCGGAGGAGCGCGGGGACCTCGGCCTTTTCACTGCCGCACCAGCCGAAGGCGACGGCCTCGGGCTCGGAGCGGACAAAACAGAGGAGCGCCGCGAATCCGCCTCTGACGGGCGGAGCATTCTCGATCGTCATCGGCTCCTCGGCGAGAAGGCAGAATTTTTTGCCGCAGATCTGCAAAACGAGCACATATCTGCCCTCTTTCAGGGCGGAGAGCCCGGGCATGCGGAGCGTGACGGTGAGCTGCTGTCCCATTCTTTCGGCATAGACGACGCCCGAGAGCGCGTTGCCGTCGGCAGAGAATCCCTTTTTGAGTTGTTTCAAGATACAGATGCGTTTTTCGTAGGCCATATTCCACCTCTTCCCTTTGAATATAGTGGATTTTTGACCGCGGAATTTGTCTTTTTTGCGCTATATGTGCGATTTTTTGCGGAATGGGGCGGAGTGCCCCCTCCATATGAACACGTTGCCCACCCCCCTACCCCCCTCCTCGGGAGGGGGCAAAAGTAACCCGCCGCGTTTCTCGCCCCCTCCGTGGGAGGGGGATCAAGGGGGTGGGTCACCGCCGCTCATTCTGAGCGCCCCGCAGGGGCCGAAGAATCCCGTTAGACCGGCGGAGTAACATTGTACTCCGTAGGTTTAATGGGATGCTTCGCTTACGCTCAGCATGAGCGGCGGGGCGCAAATTTGCGCCCCGCCGCGTTCACCACAATTTTTAATTTTTCATTTTTAATTAATCAATCTTATTTCTTTCCCCATTCGGTTTGCATATTTCGTCGTATACGCCGTGCCGCCCTTGTCGCGCTTGCAGTAGGCGACGACCATGTCGGCATTGTCGACCATAAAGCGGTCCCGCGTGTGGTAACAGCCGGCGGTGTAGTGCGGAAAGAATTCATGCGTCTCGTCGCACCATGCAAGCAGTTCCCGATACTTTTCGCGGAACTCCTCGGAATACCTCCTCTCCTGCCCCGCATAGGGAATGCAGGCCACGAGTTTGAGGGGATATTTCCGCGACAGCGCGACGAGGCAGTCGAGGGCGATGAGGTCGAAGCCGTAAGCCATGCCGCAATAAAACGTATCATATCCGTCGAGAATGGCCTTTTCGAGCGTGTCATACACGTTGTTGACATCAAAATCCGCAGGCAATTCCCTATGCCCCGTGAGCGCACATTTCATACGATGGGATCCCTCCTCTCCTGTCCCCTTCCGCGGGGATATTTTTGCGGCGTAGGCCGAATTTTTTGACAATACATGAGCATTCTTGCGCCGAAGCCGTCGGGCAGGGCGTAGCGCACGAACCCGCAATTCCCGCCGCCCAGCGTCTCCATGGCGCGGATCCCCTCGCGGAATTCCTCTTCGCTGTCCGACTTATAGGCGAGGAACCATCCGCCGACTTTGACGAGCGGCATGCAGTACTCGGCGAGCGTATTCATCCGCGCCACCGCCCTCGCGAAGCAGACGTCGAACCTTTCGCGGTAGGCCGCGTCTCTTCCGACATCCTCGGCGCGGGCGTTGAGAACTTCCACGCCGGTAAGGTCCAGCTCCCGCACAACGTCGCGCAGGAACCCGCACTTTTTGCCCGTGCTCTCGATGAGGGTGAGGCGGAGATCGCCGCGGATGAGCTTTAAGGGAAGCGAAGGAAATCCCGCCCCCGAGCCGACCTCGGCGCAGACGGCGTTCTCCTTCAAAAACCCCTCACCCGCGAGGGAATCGAGGAAATGTTTGTGGAAAACTTCGTCTCTTTCGGTGATGGATGTGAGGTTGAACTTTGCATTGTATGCAAGGAGCATCCGATACAAAGCGTCGAATTTGCCCCTGTTTTGCTCCAACTTGCGCCCGAGCGCCTCAAAGTCCACTTCCCTTTCCTGCATACCATGATTATAGCACAAATTTTTTTGAATATCAACCGTTTGTGAAAAACCTTGTCCTCATTTTTCCACACTGTGGAAAAAATTGTAGATATCCACCCCCGCGACCTTCCTTCCCCTTCCTTCGACAAATTCCGACAAAATTTTCTATCCACACGTCGATTTTTCTCCACGATCTTTCCACATTGCTATCCACGCGTTTTCCACGCCTTTTCTTTGGGAGCTTTTTGGAAAAGTCACCCGTTTTACTTGCAATAATCTTCAAATTTTGCTATAATAAAATTTGCCGATGAGGCAGGGCGAACGACTTGTCCACATTTCCACAGCCCTTATTATTATTGATATTATTTTTTTAGATATAATACATATCATCAAGGAGGAAACACGATGAAATTTGTCTGCGACGGCGCGACGCTCTCGGAAGCGGTGTTAAAGGTGAGCAAGGCCTGTGCGGTCAGGACGACCGCCCCCGTCATGGAGTGCATCAAATTGGAAGCCATGGGCGACGAGATCACCCTGCTTGCGACCGACGGCGAACTCGCCATTTCCAAGACGGTCAAGGCCGAAGTATTCGAAGAGGGCGCGGTCTGCGTGCCCGGGAAGATCTTTACCGACTATCTCGGCAAACTCACCGACGAGGAAGTCTCCGTCGGCACGGGAGAAAAGGGGCTCGAGATTCGCTACAAGGAAGCGGCGGGGTGCTTGCAGACGATGTCCGCCGATGAATTCCCCAAGCTCAACTTGGAGATCGGGGAAAACAGCGCCGTGCTCAAACAGGGCGACCTCAAACGGATCATCGCGCAGACGGCGTTCTGCTGTGCGCAGGACGATTCCCGCCCCATCCTCAAAGGGTGCCTCATGGAATTCAAGGATACCCTCACCTCGTTTGCCCTCGACGGGTACAGGCTGGCCCTTGCCGATGCGCCCATCGTGGCAAAGAGCGGCGAGACGACGGTCATCTGCCCCGCACGGACGCTTGCGGAGATTTCGAGGATGCTCACCGAGGATGAAGAGGAGATCACCATCTTCACCGAGGGCGGCATGCTCCTCGTGAGAACGGACGACATGACCATTCTGTCCCGCCTTTACAGCGGTGAATTCATCAAGCGGGAGAACGTCATTCCCACCCGCTTTACGACGGAGACCACCCTTTCCCGTCAGGAACTCATCTCGGGCGTGGAACGCGCCGCCATTCTCATCCGCGGCGACAAGAACAACCTCATCACGCTCGACATCGGCGGCGGGCTCGTGAAGATCTCCTCGTTTTCCGACCTCGGGAACATGGCCGAGCGCGTCAACGCCGACATCAACGGCGTGGATATCACGATCTCCATGAACGCAAAATATCTCCTCGACGCCTTGAAAGCGCTCGACGAGGAGAAGGTCACGCTGTCCTTCAACGGTCCCATTTCCCCCTTCATTTTGCAGAATGCCGACCAAAAAGCGGCGCTGTATTTGATATTACCCGTCAGAAACGCACAATAATCGCTTGACGAAGAGACGGAAATTTTTTATAATCTAAGACAGAAAACCATTCTATGCAAGGAGTAAGTTACAATGAAAAGAACATTCCAGCCCAAGAAGAGGGCAAGAAAAAAGGTCCACGGCTTCCGTGAGAGAATGAAAACGCAGGGCGGGAGAAAGACCCTCAAAAGAAGAAGAGACAAGGGCAGAAAGCACATTTCCGCATAAAGAGAAGTCATGCGCTGTCTGAGGATGAAGAAGCAGAAGGAGATCACTTCTCTTCACAGAAGCGGGAAAAGGGTGTACGCCCCCACGCTCACCGTCATCTACTTGCCGTCGGACTGCCTCAAAATGGCAGTCTGTGTCGGAAAAAAGCACGGAAAGAGCGTGCGGCGGAACCGCATCAAGCGGCTGCTTCGGGCGGCCTTTTCGCGGTATACCGCAGATCTTCTGCCCTGCTCTGTCCTTCTCATTCCGCATGTGAGCGGGGAATACACTTTCTCCGCCTTTTACCGTGACATCGGAAAGATTCTCGAACGAGAGCGGCTCCTTCATCATACCGCTTAAAAGAATGGCCGCAGAGAATTTCAGGTATCTGCGGCGACGGCTGTACAGGCCCATTTTGCGCGGCCTATGCATCCGCATGATCTGTTTCTATCAGAAGTATCTCTCACACCACACCTGCCTCTACACCCCCACCTGCTCGGAATACACCAAGCGGTGCATCAATAATTGGGGTGTCGTCGTGGGAATTTTGCTTGGCATTTGGAGAATTTTGCGCTGCAATCCCCTCTCCAAGGGCGGGGTCGACCCCGCGCCCGAGGTCTTTTGGAAGCGCAAATGGCTCCTCTAACGGAGAATTTATGCAGTTACTTTCTATGTTGGGCGCAGTGGTAGACGACGTCATGATCCTGCCGACAGGATATCAGATCGGGCTGAATTGGCTCGGTCATTTTGCCCGTATCATCATCGAAGGCGTCGGCATCGTCGCGCTCGGCATCATCGTGTTCAACCTCGTCTTAAAGGCCATCACTCTCCCCTTCGATATCTATCAAAGGGTCATGATGCGCAAACAGAACCTCGTCATGCAGAAGATGCAACCCGAGCTCGAAAAATTGCAGAAGCAGTACGCCAACGACAAGCAGATGTACAGCCAAAAGATGTTCGAGCTCCAAAAAAAGAGCGGGTACAGCATGCTCGGCGCCTGCCTTCCCATGATCGTCTCCCTCGTCATCCTCATCGTGGCATGGCAGGGCTTCCGCGCCTATTCGCAGTATGCCAATCTCAACATCTTCGAGCACATGTCCGAGAGCTACAATTCCGCCGTGCTCGTCAACGGTGTCAACGGCATCGACTTCCGCTATCTGAACGAAGAGGGAAGCGAGTATTTTGTCTATACCGACGAAAACGGCGAGGAGCAGAGGCTTTCCGTCACTTGGGAGAACGGCAAGGAGCTCGACTTCGAAGGCGACATTTCCTATGTCATGACGGATGTGCCGATCGGCGAAGAGACGGCAAAATACCTCACCGTCACGAGCAAAAACGCCCAAAATTATATCTTCTACTATTATAATATGACGACGAACGCCGTCGACCGGGAATATAAGGTCGACTGCACCCGCTTCGCCGCGCAGATCGGGAACGTGACCGCCGCCGACACGGACAGCGAGGCAAGCAAGAACGCCCTGCAAGCGGCCAAGGATGCCGCAAGCGCATACGTTGCGGGAGACGCAGCCTCGGAAAATGCACTGAAAGATGCCGCCAAGGCCTATTTCAAGACCGTCGGTTCGGAGGCCGCGGCAGCGAGATTCCGCGGCGACGCGCCCAAGTTCCTGTGGATCAAGAACGTGTGGTACCCCGACGTCTCCTACAACCACCCCATTCCCGCATACGACAATTTCGAGAGCGAGTTCCGCTCCGTCAACGTGGAGATGAACGGCGAGAAGAAGAGCATCACTTCCCTTCTCAACAGAGACAAATACAACGATCTCACGGCGGCGCTTTCCGCAGAGAAGGAGCAGGCCAACGGCTACTTCATCCTCATCGTGCTCTCCATCGGCTTTATGCTCCTCTCGCAGATCGTCGCGATGAAGAGCAACAAGACGGCAAACAAGTATCAGACAGTCGACGGGCAGGGCGCTACGACGCAGAAGATGATGCTCGTGGTCATGCCCATCATCTACGCGATCTTCTCCTTCACATACAGTGCGGCATTCTCGATCTACATGACGATGAGCAGTATCGTCGGCATCATCGTGACCTTGCTCACCAACCTTATTTTGGGGAAGATCTTCAAACACAAGGAAGAGAAGGAGTTTGTGGAGGAACATACCCGCAAACTGCCTTGGATGAAATAAAAAGATACGGGGCAAAGCCCTGCAAATATAGTTCGCAAGAGGAGTATTATGGAAAAGACATTCAGCGGCAAAACAGTGGAAGAGGCCGTGGAAGCAGGGCTCAAAGAGTTGGAGCTCACCCGCGACGACGTGGATATCGAAGTCCTCGACGAGGGCAAAAAGGGAATTTTTAAGTCCGTTCCCGCGCAAGTCAAACTCACCGTCAAAGAAAAATTGACCGACGGACAGCGTGCGGTCAGATTCCTCGAAGGGCTCTTCCCTCTCATCGGCGTGGATGCAACGCCCGCCCTCGTGAGCGAGGAGGAAAAGATCGTCATCAGCCTCACGTCGGAGGGCACCAAGGGAATCATCGGCCGCAGGGGCGAGATCATCGACGCCATGCAGGCGCTTGCGGGCGCCGTCGCCAACATCGGCAGACACGACTATAAGCGCGTCGTCGTCGACTGCGGGAACTACCGCGAGGAGCGCGAAGAGACCTTAAAACGGGTCGCAGAGAAGCTCGCCGCCAAGGCAGTCAAGCAGAAAAAGAGAGTGCGCCTCGAACCCATGAATCCCTACGAGAGAAGGATCATTCACTCCGCCCTCGCCGATTCCGACGAAGTGTTCACCAAGAGCGAAGGCAAGGAGCCCAACCGCTACGTCGTCATCACGCCCAAGAACATGCGGCAGGATGACAGGCGGGGCAGGAAATTTGACAAGGACCGCCGCAAGGGAGACAGGCCGAGCAAGTACGGCAGCGAGAGAAAAAAGACCTACGAGCACAGGGAGCTCCCGAGCGAGGCCACGCCCGAATCGTCGGGCACGAGCTTCAACCGCGGCGGCACGCCGGGCTATAAAAAGGGCGGATTCTCGGGCTTTTTCGGCACCTTCCTCGGCAACGCCAACGACGAGGAAACCACGCCCACGCCTTCCACCCCCGACAAGACAGACGAAGAATAAGAGAGAAATAGAGCACATGGTGACCCACCCCCTTGATCCCCCTCCCACGGAGGGGGCGGATGCGGCGGGTCATTTTTGCCCCCTCCCGAGGAGGGGGGTAGGGGGGTGGGCCACGCATTCCCAATCCCCCGCCTCAATTTTACATTTTTAATTTTTAATTTTCAATTCAAAAAAAACCGCCCTGCCATAACGGCAGGGCGATCTGTTTGCCTCAATTAGTTCTCTTCGAGCCACTTCTTGGCGCTGACCTTGGACAGGGCCGCAATGTCCTCTACGGGATAGGGAGAAGCGTCTCCCCCATTCGTGTACAGGAAATAGCTGCCGTCCTCGGTCTGGTAAAGGGTGGTCTCGTAGCCCGCGGGATCTCCCCACGCACCGACGGCGACCTTCTTCACCACGACAGAAGCATCGGTATCGTAGACCTTCTTTCTGATCGTTTTTACCATGGTTTTGTTCTCCTTTTTTGAAGTCACCCCTATTCTACTCCGTTTTTTGCGATTCGTCAACGCCAAAACCGCAAATTTTCTCAAAAGGATTGAAATGTTTCTACCTTACAGTTTTTCGTGACAAAATAATTAAAAATGTGAACAATTCACACGGCCGACCGTTGCAAGGAGAAGGAAGTGAGGGCCCCCGCGATGATCTCGGACATCGAGTAGACGACGTTGAGCCGTGTGAGATTGATGAGAGAGTACGAAAAGGCGGACTTTTTGGCCACGATGCCGAGGATCGAAATGTCCCCCACGCGGCCGAGGCGCTTGTTTGCGCCCGAGCCCGGTTTGAGGGGCGCATCGATGACTTTGATGAGCCCGACATCGTTTTCCTCCCCCACCGCGGCGTCGACGGCGATGATCTTACTGCCCGGGTGAGTCCTTCGCAAGAAGCCGTCCACGAGCCTCACTTCCTTTGCCGTAACGGGATTCTTTAAGGTCCCATAGACATAGCCGACGAGTTCCCCCTTCCGCCGAAGAAGGGTACCCGTGACGGGGCCGAGGCTGTCGCCGACGGCGAGATCGCTGCCGATGCAGAGAATGACGGGCGGGGCGGTGAGTTCCCCCAAACATTTATTTAAGGCCATCATGAGACCTGTTTCGGCCAAAGCGTTATAAAAATGAAAAGCATACTCCATAATTAACCTCCGAGGACTTGATTGTTCCCCGAAATCGTAGGTTTTATAATAAAAATCGCGACAAAGATGAGAAATTATGATATAATAAGTCAGGAGGTAAAAAATGGCTTGGATCTTGGATGTCATATTCTTTGTGGTTTTACTTCTCGGATGTTTTGTAGGTGCAAAGGTCGGCCTCGTGAAAGGTGTCTGCAACATCGCGGGCTGGGTGCTCTCCCTCGTCATCCCCTTCGTCTGCTGTGTGGCCTTTAAGGATGCGCTTGAAAATTGGTTCGGCATGGTGAGCGCCATCTCGGGCGGCGTCGGAACAAAGCTTGGCGAGTGGATCTCGATCGCGATCGCCTTCCTGCTCCTCATATTGATCGTTCGGGCGGGGACATTCCTGCTCGGAAAGGTCGGAACACTCATAGTGAAAAGTGTGAAACCCGCGGCGGTCGTCAACAGTCTGCTCGGCGGCGTCTTGGGGCTCGTCGAGGCCTTCCTCGCGGCGTACTTCCTCATTCTCATCGCGGGCTGGCTGCCCTCCGCAAGCGTCCATGCGTTTCTCGACAGCAGCTACGTCGTCGGTGCGATTTACAGGTCCGACCTCATGGCATATCTTCCGTTTTAAGGTTAACCCCCCGCTCTGTGCGGGGTTTTTTTTGGGAAAAAGGCAATTTCGCGCACAAATGTTATTTGAAACACCATATTCTGTCATTTTTGCCCTTTGCACTCGGCTTCAAAAATTGCACTCGATGTTTCACGTGAAACATCAATTTTCCAAAAAAATTCTGTGACACGTTTCACATGAAACATTTTTATTCATTTTGACCCCCATTTTGAGCTCAAAATGGGGGTCAAAACGGCTTTGGCGGACGAAATGTGTGTGTAAATTATGAAAATGAGGAAATATCTGGTACCAAGGACTTGATTATTTTTATGACTTGTGATACAATATTACCGTGCCCATGGGTATACTGAAAATAGGCATAATAAACAGAAAGGAGATACGAATTGAGTAAAACAGTAAAGGCTGTCATTGCGGCTGTTGCTGTTGTTTTGGTGGGCGTGATCCTCTACGTCATGATCAACGCCCTCATCACAAACAGCAGGGAAATCAGTTGGAGTGACTTTAAGGCTCGCGTGCTCGACGAACGGGCCGCGGAAGATGTCATAGAGGAGGGCGAGACTGTCGTTGGAGAATACTCCAATGCGGAGCAGATCGTCAGAATCGAGATCGATGCATTCCAAATCCGTGGCTGGACGGCCGCGGAGGGCGGAAGAGAGTATTGGGCAAAGAGCCCGTGGGGGCAAAATAGCCAAGCGCTCTACGAGGAAGTGAGTGCGTGGGAAGAGGAGCTCCTCTCAAAGTACGATATTGTGCTGGAAGAGACGGCGACCGATCCCAATGCGGGGAGCGGTTGGGGCAATTTCCTCTATATTGCCGTTCTCGTCGTTGGCGTCATCGCATTCTTTATGATCCTGAGGGCAACGAGCGGCGGTGGCGGCAAGGTCATGAACTTCGGCAAGACCAAGGCCAAGGTTTCCACCAATTTGAAGGTCAGATTCTCCGATGTCGCGGGGGCCGAAGAGGAAAAAGAGGAGCTCGCCGAGGTGGTAGAATTCCTCAAAAATCCTAAAAAGTTCTCGGGTCTCGGTGCAAGAATTCCCAAAGGCGTCTTGCTTGTGGGGCCTCCCGGGACGGGCAAAACGCTCTTTGCCAAGGCTGTTGCGGGCGAAGCGGGGGTTCCCTTCTTCTCCGTCAGCGGTTCCGACTTCGTTGAGATGTATGTCGGTGTCGGTGCCTCGCGCGTGCGTGACCTATTCGACCTTGCAAAGAGAAACCAACCCTGCATCATCTTCATCGACGAGATCGATGCTGTCGGACGTCAGCGCGGAGCGGGGCTCGGCGGTGGCCACGACGAAAGGGAACAGACGCTCAACCAAATCTTAGTGCAGATGGATGGCTTTGAGACCAACGAGGGCATCATCGTCATGGCGGCGACCAACCGTGCCGACATTCTCGATAATGCACTTCTCCGCCCGGGGCGGTTCGACAGACAGATCTACGTCAATCTTCCCGATGTCAAGGGCCGCGAGGCGATCCTAAAAGTCCATGCGCGGAACAAGCCTCTTGCCCCCGATGTCAACTTCAAAGTCATAGCGCGAATGACCAGCGGCTTTTCGGGAGCCGACCTCGCAAATCTCCTGAACGAAGCGGCCATTCTCGCCGCACGGCGGGGCAAGACAATGATCGGCAATCTCGAACTCTATGAGGGGATCAATAAGGTCATCATGGGTCCCCAAAAGAAGAGCCGTGTCGTCACCGAGGCCGACAAGAAATGTACCGCGTACCATGAAGCGGGTCATGCGATCCTTGCAAAGCTTTGCGAGCGCAACGACAACGTGCAGGAAGTCTCGATCATTCCCCGCGGCATGGCGGCAGGGTACACTCTGACGAGGCCTGACACCGACGACAACGACATGACCGTCAACAAGCTCAACGACTTCATCTGCATGGCGCTCGGCGGGCGCGTGGCCGAAGAGATCGTCATTCACGATGTTTCGGCAGGTGCGTCGAACGATATTCAAAAAGTAACACAGATGG
>CANREK010000015.1 GCA_947629605.1 uncultured Clostridia bacterium
CCCCGCGAGATTCTTCGGAATTGCCCCCGTACTCTCTATGAGCCCCGTGGCTCAGAATGACGCGGGGCGGGCGGGGCGCTTCCGTAGAGCATGAGCGCACGGCGGTACGCCGTGCGCTTCTCTCATGCATTCAAAAACACGAGGCGGCCGCCCCTTTCGTCGACGGTGACGTTGCCCTCGCGGAGCGTCCTCTTCAAGAGCTCCTCCGAGAGACCGTCCTCGACAAGTTTCTGCACGGTGCGCTTTAAGGGGCGGGCGCCGTACTCGTCGGAATAGCCCTTGTCGACGATGAACTTCTTTGCCGCCGCCGTCACGGTGAGGCGGATCTTCTGCGCTTCGAGCCTCTTATTGAGCCCCGACAGGATCTTGTCGCAGATGAGCGCGGCGTTCTCCTTGGTGAGCTTGTGGAAGATGATGACGTCGTCGAGACGGTTCAAAAATTCGGGGCGGAACTGCTTTTTGAGGGCCGCGTCGATGGCCTGCCGCATCTCGTCGTATTCGCTTGCCTCATCCGAACTGCCGAAGCCGAGCGAGGGCGTCTCCTTGACGGCATGGGCGCCGACGTTCGACGTCAGAATGATGACGGTATTCTTGAAATTGACCGTTCTCCCCTTGCTGTCGGTGAGCCGACCGTCGTCGAGGATCTGCAAGAGAAGGTTGAAGATGTCGGGGTGGGCCTTTTCGACCTCGTCGAAGAGCACGACGGAATAGGGCTTTTTGCGGACCTTGCCCGTGAGATACCCCTCGCCGTCGTCGTAGCCGACATAGCCGGGCGCCGCGCCGATGAGCTTGGAGACCGAGCTCTTGTCCATGTATTCGGACATGTCGAGGCGGATCATCATGGATTCGTCGCCGAACATGCTCTCCGCGAGGGCCTTGCAGAGGTCGGTCTTTCCGACGCCCGTCGGGCCGACAAAGATAAAGGAGCCGATGGGGCGGTTGGGATCTTTGAGCCCTGCCCGCGCCCTGCGGATGGCCTTGGCGACGGCGGAGACGGCCTCTTCCTGCCCGATGATGCGGCGGTGAAGCTCCTCTTCGAGGTGCAGAAGCCGGTCGCTCTCCTTTTCGGTGAGCCGTGCAAGGGGCACGCCCGACCAACTCGACACGATCTCCGCGATGTCCTCTTCGCCGATGCTGATGTGGGCACGGCTCTTCTTCATCTGCCATTCGCGGCGCATGCGGTCGACCTTTGCCGTCAGTTCCTCTACCTCTTTGGCGAGGGTCGCCTCGTTCTCGTCCCCCCACTTTCTCGCCTTGTCCCTGTCCGATTTGAGACGGACCAATTTGTCCTCCGCCTCGTGCAGTTCGGCGGGACCGTTGTAGGCGTTGAGGCGGGCGCGGGAGGCCGCCTCGTCGATGAGGTCGATGGCCTTGTCGGGCAAAAATCTGTCGGTGATGTAGCGGTCGGAGAGCTTTGCCGCCGCCTCGATGGCTTCCTCGGTGATGACGACGTTGTGATGCGCTTCATATTTATCGCGCACGCCGCGGAGGATCATGATGGTGTCCTCGACGGAGGGCTGGTCGACCAAGACGGGGGTGAAGCGGCGTTCGAGCGCGGGGTCCTTCTCGATGATGCGATATTCCTCGATCGTCGTCGCGCCGACCGTCTGCAATTCCCCGCGGGCGAGCATGGGTTTTAGGATATTGGAGGCATCCATGGTGCCGTCCGAGGTCCCGCCCGCCCCCACGAGGGTGTGGATCTCGTCGATGAAGAGAATGATATTTTGATCGGCCGTGACGGCATCGATGATCTTTTTGAGACGCTCTTCGAAGTCGCCGCGGTAGCGGGTGCCCGCCAACAGTCCCGTGAGATTGAGCGAAAAGACGATCTTGCCGCGGAGAAGGTCGGGCACTTCCCCGTCTGCAATGGCGAGGGCCAGCCCCTCGACGACGGCGCTCTTGCCGACGCCCGGTTCGCCGATGAGCACGGGGTTGTTTTTGGTCCGTCTCGACAGGATCTGGATGACCTTTTCGATCTCCTTGCGGCGGCCGATGACGGGGTCGAGCTTGCCCTCCCGCGCCTTTTTGGTGAGGTCGACGCCGTAGGGCAGCAGCGTTTCGTCCACGGTGGGAACGGGGCGATGCTCCTCGCGCACGGCCTCAAACTCTTGGATGTCCTCGTCGTCCTCATCTTCCTCGGGCGCATTGTTCATGGCGCCGCTGATGAAGGACTCCGTCCGCTCGATGAGGAGAGGCAGATCGACATGCATGCCCGCGAGGATGTTGTAGGCGACGCTCTCTTCCTCGTTCAAGACGGCGAGAAGCAGATGTTCGGTGCCCGTGAGCGCCCCATAGACGCCGTCCCGCCGCGCGTATTCCTCCGCATGGGTGAACATGTTCTTGGTGCGGGGGGTGAAGTCGTACTTGATGGTGGCCTCGTGCGAGATAGCTCTGCGGAAGAGGTCGCGGTAGGTGCCGTAGTCCACGCCCGAAAAGAGGAGGAGACGGCCCGCCGTGCTCTCGGGGACTTCCATCATGGCGAGAATGAGATGCTCGCTGCCGATGTAGTTCGTCTTGAAATACTTGGCGATTTTATCCGATTGTTGAATGACCATTTTCAAATGGTCCGAATAAAATTTATTATCCAAAAGAAACTCCTTTTTTCTGCGATGATGGTTCGACGCGACGCAAAGGCAGCGTCGGCTCACCATGACGTGAGTGAGGATGGTCCGTAGAGAGCCCGCTCATTCTGAGGGGGCGAGATGCGCGGCGGATCCCTTTTGCCCCCTCCCGAGGAGGGGGGGTAGGGGGGGTGGCAACGATCGCCCCGCGTCATTCTGAGCCACGGGGCTCATAGAGAGTACGGGGGCAATTCCGAAGAATCTCGCGGGGCGAATACGAACTGTTGTGCGGCGAGATGCTTCGGACATTCTCTCGTAGACTGAGTTCCCTCTTCCGTGGCTCAGCATGACGCCGCACACACATTCTCCGCCCGTTTTCTGGGATTCTTCGGCCCCTGCGGGGCCTCAGAATGAGCGGCGGATTCTTACACCACGATCTCCATGCGCCGCATGACGCGGTTGGTCTGCTCGGCGCGGTAGGCGTTTTGCTCCTCTTCGGAAAGCGCCGCGCCGTTGAGGCGGTCGATGTTGGCGGGGCGCATGGCGACGATGTGCTCATCCACTTCCGCGAGAACTTCCTCCTCCGCCCTGTCCGTTCCCAAATAGCCGAAGAGAATGCCGAGTTTGAGGTCGGCCGTGAGTTCGATGAACTCCTTCATGCCGAGCAGACAGCAATTCGATAAAATTCCGTACGCCCGCATGGTCTTGTCGCGGAGCTGAATGCCCCCCTCCGCCCGCATGCGTGCCCGCTCGCGCAGTTCGAACTGCACGATGAGCTCCACGGCCTTTTCGACGGCGGACAAGATCTCCGTCTCGGTGAGGCCGAGCGTCACTTCGTTGGAGATCTGAAAGAGGTCCCCTTCCGCCCCGCTCCCCTCGCCCGAGGTGCCGCGCACGGTGAGCCCCAAGCGGTGGAGCTCGGTGGCGATGCGCTTCATGAGCCCCCGCCTCGACACGGCGGGCAAAAACATCATGACGGACGCCCGCATGCCCGTCCCCAAATTGGTGGGACAAGCGGTGAGATAGCCGAATTCCCGATCGAAGGCAAAGGGAAGAGATTCGGAGATGACGTCGTCGATGCCCGTGATGCGCTCATACGCCTTGTTGAGGTCATACCCGCGCATAAAGTACTGTTCGCGGATGTGGTCCTCCTCGTTGATCATGACGGAGATGCTCTCGTCGGGCGAGATGAGGGCGGCGGAGATGGCGCTGTGGCGGATGAGGTCGCGCGAGATGAGGTTGCGTTCCACGAGATAGGTCGCCCGCGCCTCGGTGAGCGTGCCGACGTCATAGAGTTCGAATTCCTCCACGGCGTTGAGCTCGGCGTTGATGGTGCGGACCATCTCGCTGGCCTGTTCCCGTGCGTGGGGGCTCTTGATGAGCCTGTCGGGGAAGGGATAATCGCGGAAATTTCTTGCGAGGCGGATGCGCGAGGACACCGCCACGCTCTCATAGGATATGTTCATTCGTCCCCTCCGCTCAAAAGTCGATGAATGACGGACAGACGGTAACGGATGCGCTGTTCCAAAAATTTATCGCCCGTCTTTTGGGCATCCGCAAGCTCCTCTTCGAGCTCGGCCTGTTCGTCGCCGAGGGCGCGGACAGGGTCCTTGCCCGTGTGATAGAGCCGCCCCTGCAACACCCGAATGGTGGGGATGAGTTCTTCACGGAAGGCGGAATAGCAGTCGGCACAGCCGAGATAGCCCGTCTTGCGGAACTCGTCGAGCGTCGTCCCGCACGAGGGGCATGCACGCCGCACGTTCTTTGTGTCGGAGGCCTTTCCGCTCATGAAACGGCGATAGCAATCGGGGCAGAGATAGAGCTTTGTCTCCCCGCTTTCCGTCCGCCGCGTATAGACACGCGCTTGATCGTTTCCGCACATTGCACAGAGCATACGTCTTTCCTCCGCCGCCCCTATTTTTCGCACTTGTCGGGCTGCGTTTCCGACAGATATTCATACACGCCCGCGATGTCGGGCAGGTGATAGTCGCCATAGATGCACCGCACCGTCAATACGGGGGTGGATTGGAGCTTGTTCCGAACAATACGGTCGATCTCTTCCCACTTCAAAAACATGCGCTCGCCCGCGGCGTCCTTCCAGAAGATGCCCTCTTCATAGACCGAAAAGACGCTCTTGGCGGAGAGGAAGGAGGAGAGGCACCGCATGCCCATAAAGAGGCCGATGACGGAGAGAAAACTCCCGACGGTGATGTTCCAATAAATCGCCGTGGGAATGCCCGCCGCGGCGATGGCAAAGCCGAAAATCGTCATGATGAGGTACTTTCTCCGCTTGTCGGGAATGGGCACAAAAAACTTGGTTTTTCGCACATATCTGCGATTTTTTCGGGGAGAGATGTCCTCGCCGAGAAGGGGCAGGCCGCGCTCGCTTATGACACGGTAAAGGCGCTCCTTGGCGTCCGTCTGCACGAGGATCTTTTCATCGTTCTCGGCCTTGCCGCTCCTCACGAGGTCGCGGGCGGGAAGTTCCAAGGCGACGCTCCATTCCCCCTTTTCGCGGGGCGCCCGCCTCGTACAGACCGAGAAAACCCGCACTTCCGCATAGGGAATGCGAACGGTTTTGCTCCCCCCGTTGTCGCCGTGGAGGAGCAGACTGTCCGCTTCAAAGGTCGCAAGGGTGCCTTCCCCCACATAGAAGCTGTATTCGGAATCGCACCGCTCCGAAAAATCCAGCCTCTCCCTGTCGGCCGCCGTGAGGAGACGGGAGAAGAGAAAGGCCAAAAGCGCCGTCGCGATCCCGCCGCCAAGGAAGGCGCCGAGAAGGATACAGCAGAGCGTGCCGTGCATTTTTTCGTTGAATTCAAAGACGATGACGGTGACGATCGTGGCCAAAAAGCACGCCACCGAAAGGGCGAGAAAAATGTAGAAAAATACGCTATATGTTGCGTTTTTTCGTTGATATGCCCTGAGAATTTTGTCTCTTTCCGTCGCATCGGCGGGGATCGGAACCTCTCTCATAATTCCTCCTTCAACCTCGCCTTTTTGCGCCACACGAAGTAGATGAGCGCCATGACTTGCAGCGGCACTCCCACGAGGAAGATGAGCCACATGCCCTCGCTGACCTGACAGACCCAAAGGGTAAGATAGATGCACGCAAGAAGCGTCCAGATGAGCACGGAGACAGCCGTGACGCGGGTCCATTTCCAGTGCCATATGCTCGAAAATACGGTGACGACGACGGCACTTGCGGGCACGGCATAGACAAAGGCGAGCCATGCGCCCGACTTCCACTCGCCCTGCGCGTTCCACACGACGCCGATGAGTACGAAACAGGCGACGGCGACGAGCCAGACGACGCCGACGGAGAGCAGCGTGATGACGAGGCGGCGAATTTTCCGCTCGCGCTTGGGCACGACGGGCTTTTCCTTGTGTTCCCGCACGAGGTCGTCGACGGAGACGTTGAAGAGCTCGGCAAGCTGCACGAGGATCCTGACATCGGGGATCCCGTTTCCCTGTTCCCACTTTGAAATGGACTTATCGGAATAGTTGAGCTTTTCGGCAAGTTCCAGCTGGGTCATGCCCGAAAGTTTTCTGAGCCTCGTAATATTTTTTCCGATGGTGATTGCAAGATGATCCTGATCTTCCATAGTTCCCATTATAGCCCAAAGTATGCTATTTGTCAACGATTCTACTCACAGTAGAGTAAGAATTTCGGACTCTACCGCGTTTTTTTGCGGAATAGAGCCAAAAGCGCGAAGAGTAGGTTGATTTCTCGTCTAGCGCATTGTACAATCGAGGTATCCCTAAGGCGCGGGCGGTCCCAGCCGCCTTCGCCGACTCTCCAATATTATAAAGTCCGCGGCCTCTCGCCGCGGACTTTATTTTGTTGATTGCGTGTAGGCGGAGCAGAGCAACGGAATTGAAAATTAAAAATGAAAAATTAAAAATTGCGGCGGGGAATTATAATACACCCCTTTCGTCTCGCTGCGCTCGACACCCACCCCTCCAAGGGGTGGGCAAGTCTTGGCGCCCCCTTGAGGGGGAGCCGTCGCGCCGTCCTTGCGCGACTGAGGGGGTGTCGTTCCGCCCCTTCACTCCACAAGAGGCGTGGAGAGGTAGCGGGTGCCGCCGTCGGGAAGGAGCACGGCGATGCGCTTTCCGAAAAATTCCTCCCTTCTCCCGAGCTCGATCGCGGCGAAGAGCGCGGCGCCCGACGAGATGCCGCAAAAGACCCCTTCCGCGGCGGTCAACAGGCGGGTGGTCTCAAACGCCGCCTCGTCGGTGACGGCAATTATCTCATCCACGACCCCATTGTCGAGCGTTTCTGGCACGAATCCCGCGCCGATGCCCTGAATCTTGTGGCTCCCCTTTTTCCCCTGAGAGAGCACGGGGGAGGAAAGGGGCTCCACCGCGACGATCTTTGCGGCGCACCTCTCTTTGAGGAACTTCCCGACGCCCGAGATCGTCCCGCCCGTGCCGACGCCCGCGACGAACGCGTCGATGCGGCCGTCCATGTCCCTCCAAAGTTCGGGCGCCGTGGTCTCGTAGTGCGCCTTCGGGTTGGCGGAATTGGTGAACTGCGAGGGAATGAAGGCGTTGCTACTTTTTGCAAGCTCTTCCGCCCGCGCGATGGCCCCTGCCATGCCCTCGCTTGCGGGGGTGAGCACGAGCTGTGCGCCGTACGCTCTTATCATCCGTCTGCGCTCCTCGGACATCGATTCGGGCATGACGATGATGACTTCATACCCTTTGAGAGCCCCGACGGCGGCGAGCCCGATGCCCGTGTTCCCGCTCGTGGGCTCTATGATGACGCTCCCCTCTCTGAGAACGCCCCTCTGTTCGGCATCCTCGATCATGGCGAGAGCGACGCGGTCCTTGACGGAGCCCGTCAGGGAGAACATTTCAAGTTTTGCAAAGAGATCGGCTGCAAGGCCGAGGCGCTCTTTCAGCCGCGACAATTCCAAAGTCGGCGTGTTTCCGATGAGTTGCAGAGATGAATTCAACATGGCTTTCCCTTTGGAGAAAGACACGGGGGCGTTCGACCTTTGCCGTGCGCCCCCGCAGTTTCTCCGCTCTGCCCTTTTGGGCAGTTCCGTACTCCTTATTTTTTGATCTTATTCATCATGTCAACGATGTCCTGCACCGTTTTGAGACCTTCAACATCATCCTCGGGAAGCGTGATGTTGTACTCATCTTCGAGCGTCATCAAGAGTTCCACGACGTCGAGCGAATCCGCCCCCAAGTCCTTGACGACTTCCGATTCGGGTTTGATCCCGAAAGCGTCGATCCCAAGCTGTTCGGCAAGCATCTTGCAGACCTGTTCAAACATATTTATGCATCCTCCTGTGCTTTTTGTGATTTTTTTCTATTGTAGCGTACTCCGCGGGATTTGTCAATCACCGCGGGGCATTTTCTTTTTCCGATAGGGAGAAAGCGCCCTCTTCCACACTTCCGCCGAAAACCGCGGGTTGGCGGGCGACGTCGAGGGAAGTTTTTCGGCCATATCTATGTATTGGGGAAAGTGTTCCCCGAGGAGCGCATACGCCTTGGAGCCGTTGCAGAAAATTTTCTCGATGGGCGCGGCGTGCATGAGACGCGGAATTTCGGCAAGCGTGACGTTCTCGATCGAGGCATCCGAGGAGCCGACGATGTCACAGCTCTCCACCACATCCCAAAGGGCGATGCCGCAGCCGTGCAAGAACGCCTTCTTCCCCTCGATGTCCTCGGGGACCTCTGCGCCGAACACAGAGGCGAGCGTTTTCCAAAACCTGTTCTGCGGATTGCCGTAGTAGAAGGAGACTTCCCTGCTCTTGACGGAGGGAAAACTGCCGAGGATCAAGATCCTGCTCTCCCCGTCATAGACGGGCGCAAATCCCGCCGCGCGGACCCTGTTCACAGCGAGATGCCCTTTTCGAGATTGCCGACCGTGGCGACCGCCGCACGGGAGAAGTCAAAGCTCCCCTCGATGGCCGAAAGAATGTCCTCCCGCCGCAGTGCGGAGATCTCGTTCATGCGCCGTTCAAAGTCGTAGATCTCCCCCTTGTAGAGCATCTGTTTGCCGTAGAGAAGCATCTGCGACGAGGTGTTCTCCTGCGCAAAGACGGTGCCGGAGAGTAGCTGCTCCTTGCCGCGCGAGAATTCCTCCTCCGTGAGGTCGCCTTTGAGGAAATCCTCAATGACGTGCACGACGGCCTCCGCCGCCCTCTCCGCCTTTTTGGGGTTGACGCCCGCATACACGGTGAGAAGGCCCGTTTCCGCATAGTTCGACGAGAAGGAATACACCGAGTAGGCCAGCCCGAGCTCCTCTCTGACCCGCTTGAAGAGGCGGGAACTCATGCCGCCGCCGAGAATGACGTTCATGACCTGCACGGCGGGGTAGGAGATGTCCTCTCTCGACACGGAGGGGAAGCCGATGGCAAAGTGCGCCTGTTCGATGGGTTTTTTCTTGAACAGCTTGTCCGCTTTCAGGGAGATCTTCTTCTCGCGGTTGACGAAATTCGTCCTCTGCATGCCGCCGAAAGACTGTTCGGTGAGCGCGACGGCCTCGGCGATGCCGATGTTGCCTGCAAAGGAGACGACGATGTTCTCGGGAACATAGCGTTCCCCCTTATAGGCGAACATCTCCTCGCGCGTGAAGCGGGAGACGTTCTCGGCGGGACCCAAGATGTTTCTGCCGTAGTTGTCACCTCCGAAGTAGGCGCGGGAGAGAAGGTCGAGGCAGAGGTCCTCGGGCGAGTCCTCGTCCATGTTGATCTCCTCGATGACGACGCCCTTTTCTCTCACCATCTCCTCCTCGGGGAAGGTCGCGTGCAAAAAGAGGTCGGCAAGCAGTGCAAAGCTCTCCTTGGCGTGTTCCGACGTGGATTTGCAGTAATAGCAAGTCATATCCTTGCCCGTGAAGGCGTTGACCTGTGAACCGAGAGCGTCGAAGGCGTCGGAGATCTCAAACGCCGTGCGCGTGGGCGTCCCCTTGAACTGCATGTGCTCGATAAAGTGGGAAATTCCATCCTCGGCGTCCGTCTCAAAGGCCGCGCCCGTGCCGACGAGGATGCCCATCGTCACGGAGAGCAGTCCCTCCATGCGCTTGACGACGATTTTCAGGCCATTTTCCAGTGTTCTGCTTTCTACCATATGTATCTCCTCATGTATCTATCCTAAATTTTCGCTGACCGTGATGGCTCTGAGCCCGTGGTCCCGCAAGTAGGCGAGAATGCGCGGGAGCGCCTTCACCGTGTGTTCCATGGGGTGCATCAAGATGAGATCTCCCCCCTTTACGTCCTTTGTGGCGCGGGAAAAGCACAGCTCTTCGTCCTTGTCCCGCCAATCGATGGTGTCCTTGGACCACATCACCGTTTTGAGCCCCAAGCTCTCGGCGGCGGAGAGCGTGTCCTCGCTGTATGCCCCCGACGGCGGGGCGAAGAGGGTGATGTCTCTGCCCGAGGCGAGGGTCAAAAATTCGGCGCTCGTTTTGATCTCGTCGAGGTTTTCTTCCAGGGTGAGCTTGTCGTGTTCCTTATGAAAATAGCCGTGCGTGCCAATCTCGTGCCCGCGGGCGGCGATCTCCTTGACGCAGGCGACGTTGTCATCCGCCCAGCACCCGCCGAGGAAAAAGGTCGCCTTGGCGGAGTACTCATCGAGAATGTCGAGCATCGCACGGACTTCATCGGTGCCCCAATAGACGTTGATCATGAGCGAGACGCCGTTTTCGCTCGTCCCTTGATAGTGCACGCGCGAATCGACCCCCGAGGCGGGGGAGACGGCGGGCAGAAAACAGACGATGCCAAGCGTGGCGACGATGAGGATGAGCGCGAGATTCGTGAGCGCCATGAGCCCCTTGGAACGCTTTTTCACAGTATACCTCAAACGAATACAATTATCAACCGTATTCTATTGTGGAACGTGTGAAATTATGAGTGATTTTTGAAGTACTGCATTATTCTGCATGAAGTGAGACGGAAAGGAGCTGTGCGGCGTCATGCTGAGCGGCGGAAGAGGGAACGCAGTCTACGAGAGAGTATCCGAAGCATCTCGCCGCACAATTCTACGGCACCGTTCCAATAGCGTCATCCTGAGCCGCGCGTAGCGCGTGTCGAAGGATTCGCCTTATTCTCGCTGCCCCTTATAGGGGAAGTGCCCGCAGGGCAAAGGGGTTCAAACCCCTCAGTCACCTGTGGTGACAGCTCCCCTGAGAGGGGCGCCAAGGGAAAGCGGTGATGGTTCGACTCCGCTCACCATGACGCGATTGGGAATGGTCCGTATTCGCCCCGCGAGATTCTTCGGGTCAAGTCATCGGACTTCGTACGACCACCACCGCTCAGAATGACGCGGGGTGGGCAACGCGTTCTGATCACTGCGCGTGGCAGGGTCTCCCTGCCTAAGCGCACCCTATTTGGTACCCTACGGGAACCTTAATGTCCTTGCAAATAACGTTTCCGAGGCCCACTCGATTGATGTTGAGAGCACGTTCGCTCGCGCGCATTTATTTTGCGCAGCAAAAGAAATCGCGCGAAATCATTTCAGTTTTACAATCGTCACGCCGGTTTCGCCCTCGCCGTACTTGCCGAGGCGATAGCTTTCGACATGCGGGTGTTTTCTTAGCACCTCATGCACGGCCGCGCGGACCTTGCCCGTGCCCATGCCGTGAATGATCCTCACTTCCGTGGCCCCCGCAACGAGCGCGGCGTCGAGAAAGTTCTCCGTCTCGATGGCGGCGTCGGCCGCCGTAAGCCCCAGAAGATCGCACTCCCGCGGAATGTCCTGCCGTGCGGCGAGGTTCTTGACGACCCGCACTTCCCGCTTCTCCTCTCTCTGTTTGCGGGGGAAAAAGAGGTCGTCGATCTTACATCTGACGCGGAGACTTCCGACCTGCACTTCGGCGGAATTTTTCTCCTTTTTGACGGAAAGCACGACCCCCTCCGCGGACATGGTGCCCACAAAAACCGTCTCGCCCGCCTTCAAGCTCTCCCTGTCGACGGGAATGAGGCGCACGGGCTCCTCCTCTTCGGGGACCCCTTCCCCCATCTTGTTTTTGAGGGTGCGGGCGCGGATGATGTCGCTCTCGGTGAGCGTTTCCTTCTTGAAAAGTTCCTCGATCTCGGAGAGAAGTTCCTCCGCCCGTGCCGTCCGCTCGGCAACGATGCGCCGCGCCTCGGCCTTGGAGGCATAGAGGAATTTCTCCCGCTCCCGTTTGAATTTTTCCTCTTCCCTTTCGAGCGTTTGAAGGCGGGCTTCCCACTCCGATTTGACGGCCTCCGTCTCACGGCGCACGGCGTCGGCGGCGATCCTGCTCTCCTCGGCGGCGCGGATGGTCCTTTCAAAGGAACGTGCCCCCTCCGAGAGATAGCTCCGCGCCTTCTCGACGGTCTCCTCGGGCAGGCCGAGCTTGGTGCAGATGGCGAGGGCGTTGGAGGAGCCGGGGGCGCCGATCTTCAAGCGATAGAGCGGGCGATAGTCCTCGGCGTCGAACTCCATACAGCCGTTCTGCATGCGCTCCTGTTCATATGCGAACTCTTTGAGGGCGGAATAGTGCGTCGTGACGATGCCGCGGCAGCCCTTCTCCGCAAGGGAAGAGAGCACGGCGCGGGCGAGGGCCTGTCCCTCCTCGGGATCGGTGCCACCGCCCGGCTCGTCGATGAGCACGAGGGAATTTTTGCCCGCTTCTTGCAAGATCTCGCAGAGATTGATGATGTGCGAGGAGAAGGTGGAGAGATTTTCTTCGATGGATTGACTGTCGCCGATGTCGCAGTAGACCCCCGAAAAGACGGCGAGCCGCGTGCCTTCCCCCGCGGGGACAAAGAGCCCGCACGCCGCCATGAGGCAGAAGAGGCCGCACATTTTGAGCGTGACCGTCTTGCCGCCCGTGTTGGCGCCGCTGATGAGGAGGAAGTCGTACTCCTCGCCGAGCGTGACGGAGACGGGGACCGCCTTCTTGCGGTCGAGGAGCGGGTGACGGCCGAGGCGGATGTCGAGCATGCCCCGCCCGTTGAGTTTGGGGCGGATACAGCCGCCGTGGTAGCCGTATTCGGCCAAGGCGCAGAAGAGGTCGTACTCTCTGAGCACTTCGATGTCGGCTTCGAGGCGGTCCCGCATGCGGCCGACTTCGCGGGAGAGCTCCCTCAAAATGCGCTCCATCTCCTCCTTTTCGTCGATGGAGAGGTCCATGAGCTCGTTGTTCATGCCGAGGACTTCCTCGGGTTCGATAAAGACGGTGGCGCCGCTCTGCGAACGGTCGTGCACAAAACCGCGGATACTGCGCTTGTATTCGGCCTTGACGGGCACGACATAGCGGTCGCCGCGGACCGTGACGAGCCCGTCCTGCAAATATTTTCTGTCCTCGCCCGTGAGGTAGGCGGAAAGGCGCGCGCGGATGCGTTCGCCCAAACTCCTGATCTCGCGGCGGATCTCAAAGAGTTTTTCGCTCGCCGTGTCGGCAATTTCATTCTCGTTGAGGATCTTATCGGTGATGTCCCGCTCCAAGGTCTCGTCGAAGATGAGGCGGTCGGTGAGCGACTTCATCCCCTCGATACGGGGGTCGGAAAAGGCGTGCACGGCGCGGTAGCAGACCCGCGCGGAGGCGAGGAGCCGCGCCGCGTTCAGAAGTTCGGCGTTGGTGAGCGTGGAGCCCTTTTCCGCCCGCTCCAAACTGTCGCCGACGGGAGAGAAGTCGAGGATCCTGCCCGCGCCGAGTTCATATAAAAGAAGAGTGGCCTCCTCGGTCATGGAGAGCCGACGCTCCGCCTCGCCGAGCTCGGCGGTCGGCGTGAGGGAGAGAATATCCGCCCTGCTCTCTTCGAGCGTTGCATAGCTCGCGGCGGAGGCCAAAATTTTGTCGAGTTCGAGCCGCTCGGCGTGCTTTGTCATAGCATACTCCTTTGCGCATGGCCGCGCGTCGGCGGAGCGGAGACCTCCACCGTCTCGTCGATGAGAGGTGCGGCGCCGCCCTCAGAGTCGAGCGGGGCGCAGTTGTAGACCTCGAAGCGGCAGCCGTTCAGACGGTACCGCCGCAGGGGAAACTTCCGCCCGTCCTCGTCCGTCAAGGTAAAAATATCGCACGTATTGCACGATGAACAGGTCTTTTCAAAGGGACAGTAGCAGAGGTCCATCACCTTGATCGCCCCCTTGGCGAGCGCAAACGCGCCCTGTATGGCAAGCGCTCTCTGCTCCTGCGCCGAGATCTCCTTGGAGAGGGCAAAGTACGTCGCCCCCGCCTCTTTGACGCCGTTGACGGAGAAGCGGTTGGTGAGGTTGAACCCCGTGCCCGCAAAGAGCTTGACGCCGTACTTTCTGGCAAGCGCGATGCCGTAGTAGCCTTCGCAGTAGATGCCCTCATACTCCTTGAAAT
>CANREK010000016.1 GCA_947629605.1 uncultured Clostridia bacterium
GGGGGAGGCTCCGCCGTAGGCGGTGGTGGGGGGGCGCCCACAATAATCCCCCCCATCCGTCACGGCTACGCCGTGCCACCCTCCCCCCGTAGGGGGTAGGGCTTGGGGCGGTGGGGGTTCGTTTCTCCCTTCAAAACTATCAAAAAGTTGAAAAAAGTGAACAAATGGGCGGGGGGGGGGGCGTAAAAATATTCAAAAAGTGCCCTTTTTTAATTGACAAGCGCGTCGAATCATGTTAAAGTAGACGAACGGAGGTGCAAAATATGGTTTAATTTGTAAACATGTGCAAAAAATTGTAAAATTTGACTTCAAAAAGGACGAAATCGGGCGGCGGGCGCAATGCTCGGCCGAAAAATGATGTTACGGAAAAAATTGGAAAAAAGGATTTTCAAAATCTGACATACAAAAATACGGTCACGGCTCACAATAAAGAGTGAACAGGACCTGAAAAATCTATTCAAAGAGAGGATAAATATGACAAAAATCAAGAGATGGAGGCTGATTCTTGCGGCGACGCTTGCGGCATTCTTTGCGGTGACGCTCTGTTTTGCGTTGCAGATCGGCAGATCCGCCCGCGCAGCCGAGGACGGCGTTCTCGACGGCAACACGGCCGAATATACTTTTGAAAATGGAACAGATACCGCCTCACAGTGGGTATGGCATGCAGATACCAACGAATGGCTCGGCGAAGAAGGAATATATCAGATGACGGAAGATAAAACTTCCGCCGTTTTTACGCTTACTGTTACGAAATCCGGTGCGATTGCCTTCGAGTGGAAGTTGGGCACCGAATATCCTTCAAACAATAGGCTTCATGTCGTTCATCATAAGAGCGCTGAGAATAGTGATGTAGATGTTGTTCTGCTTCCATCAACTAAAAATGAAGCATATTTACAGTGGAATGATGTAAAAGTAAGCGATGTGGAGATAAATGATACCTTAACATTTGTTTACACCAAAGGCGGCAATAACGATGCAGAACAAGTATGGGTTCGGGGATTAAAGAAGCCCTCCATGGATGGTTTTTCAATTGTGGCGACGGCAGGGGAAGGAGGTGCTGTAAAGAGCAATGACACGACATCGGAAATCGGTGGGTCAATTACGGTCGATGTACCTTTTGGAGAATCGTTTGACGCAGAAGCGGTTGCTTCATCGGGATATGTTTTTACCTATTGGACTGACAAAAACGGCAATAATATTTCGTCAAACCCCAAAGAACAATTCCTTTATTCCGCAGGAGATGTCAAGGCGAACTTTGTAGCAGAAAGTGAAACCGTAGAGGTAAGTTTTACGTTCGATACCCGCTACGGCAAGATGTATCTTTTACAAAATACCGAAAAGGCAAACCTAAAAGAGTGTATAGAAAACGGGTTGCCTCTTGAAGATGACGTTCCCATCAAAATAAAAACAGGAACCACTATTGTAGCCGGCGTGGAATGTTTGGAAACAGTTCAGTCAACAATAGACCCTTTGCAAACAACATCGGCAGTATTCGGCGGATGGAAAGATGTTGTGACACCATTGGATATAACTTATCTTGGATCAACAAATCCTACACAGGCATTCAATATTGATCAAAACGGTATTAATTATATTTGGCAGAGGGGTAGTTCTTGGTACACAACAAAAATGGAGGCAAAATTTAAGGAGATTGCTCCTATTCCAAAAGTATTTTATACCGCTACCATAGATAGTGCTTCGCGCGGAAAAGCAGAATTGCATGATAAAGATAATATTAGCCTAAATTTTGAGCAGAATAATGATATTTTGTTTGAAATCGAACAAAATGGTTTCGAACTAAACGACAAGTTTGCTTTGACAATCAATGGCGAAAGTACCCCTATTGTGAATGACGGGGATAGGTGCGGATTTACTCTCAATGGCGTAAATGAAAACAAAACAATAGTTATTACTCCAGACTACGGTGAAAAATATCTTTCCACGCCAATCGAATTTTCGATTAGCATCCTTTTGAACAAAGGAATTGGCGGCATCGTGCTTGACTCCTCCGCGCCTATTTCCGTGGAAAATGATATTGAACATCCTTGGTATTTTGATCCTGCAAGGACCAGAGGTGGCTATGCATTTACCTCGGGCATTTCTTATTTGGAAACACTCACTGCCCCCTCGTTTTCGCAACTCAAATTTACCGTTACCGGTAACGGGTCGTTTACTTTTGAGTACCATATAGATGGTTATACCTTAACACCAGGAAAAGAAGAAACGAATCATAACAGTTGGGCGGCATATAATATCGGCTCAAAAGTGTATGCACGCAAATGCACGATAGGTACGGCTGACGGTGAATGGCGAGCATACGGCGGTGCGACCGGTGGCTTCAAGAGCACGGTAGCGACCAATCTCGGATACGGTAACTCATATATGGACTACAAGAATGTCGTCACATACTATGAACCCGGAATTTATGGAGGAACAAAAATTCCTGATCCTGAGGGGGCAAAAGAGAGCGAAAAATATTGGTATAAAGTAAATATCTCTATTGCAGGGAAACAGGATACAGACCAAACCGATATCTATATTGCTCATGCAATAGGGGTGTCGAGTAAGCCACTGTGTGCGAATATGACCGTCCGCAACGTTGCATTTTATAAAGGCAACGTAAATGTGAATTGGGCGGTGAACGACGTCAATGGCGACGCAGGGGATAGTTCAAATAAAATCAACGTTACGGGTACGGAAGAGCCGGGATCCGTTGCCGCAGGTACGACGTTGGAGTTTACTGCCGTTCCCGCCGAGGGCTACACGTTCTATGGCTGGAAAAATGAGGCGGGGAAGATCCTTTCCTATAATACAACTTATAAAGTGACGGCGGGCGACGGAGATTTGGATGTCCGCGGCGTTTTCGATATTTCCAATACGAAGGCCGCCCGAATCGGCGATACGTTCTACGAAGATCTGCAATCGGCAATCGACGCAGCGAAATCGGGTGAGGACAAAAAAATCATTATTGTCGATAACATCAAGATAGCAAGCAACTTGGAAATTCCCGCAGATGTGAGTATAATTATTCCTCTTGATAGAGAGGGCAATTTCTACAAGAAAAATATCACTCAACAACCGAATATTGCTTGGACAAACGAAGAACTGTATAAATTGTGGAATGTTACCGTTGCAGATAGCGCGACACTCACCATTTACGGCAAACTTTATGTCGGCGGCGTGTTGCATTCTCCCGACCAATCCGCACAGGGACACACCTCGGGCGCGTATTCCGAGCTCGTTCTTGACGGAAATATTATCGTCGCAGAGGGCGGCATGATGGACGTCTATGGCCGCGTGACGGGCAAGGGAGGAATCACCGTCAAGAGCGGCGGTGTCCTGTATCAACCCTTCCTCATCCTCGATTATGCGGGCGGCAACAATACCTATGACCTGTTCTATCTCAACCAAACACCTTTCAAACGCTATGCGATGATCAACATCCAATGCGAACAGGGCTACACTATCGAGTACGGCGGCGAGCTCTGCGGCCACGCAAGCCTTTACTTCCTTTCGAGCGTGACGACCCTCGACACGCAGTTCATCTCCTATGTGGGCTCCGTGCAGGTCAACGGCGCGGCGAAAAAGGGCACGACGACGCTCATCAACCTCAAAGAGGGCGCGAGCGCGACGGGCGTCTACAAAGATGAAAAATTTGTCACGAGCGGCGGCGGCAACACTGCCAACATCGGGCACACCACGCTCACCATTTCGGGCGGCGCTTCGGCGGGCTATATGAATTTCCTTGACATGGTGCAGACGGACGGCGTGGTATTCTCCATTCCCTACAATTATTCGCTCATTCTCCAAGACGGCGAATATGACATGGGGTATGATTATAAACTCATGCCCGGTGCAAGTCTCACCGTAGAAGAGGGCGCAACGCTCAACCTCAATGCAAAATTCTATGTCTATGACGGACTTTTGCAGACCAAGATGAGCGGCAAGGCCTATCCCACGGCGGCAGAACTTACGACGGCGGGCTATAAGACCAATGGCAACTTCACCGTCAACGGCACGCTCAACATCAATGAGGGCGCGACCTTCCTCGGCGTCGTTCAGACGACGAACACGAAGAAAACGGCCAAGATCGTCATCGCAGACGGCGCGACCCTTTCGGGCAAGATCGTCGACGGCGGCGAAACCGGATACGACTGCAACTATTCGGAATATGAATCTTCCGCACGCGTATGGGATAAAGTGCACGGCACGCTTGCAACGCTCACGGCGGGGCACACTTATGTCTCTACCTATGTCGAGAACGACACATTCGGCATCGATGCGATCGAAGTCAAATATGAGGCAAACGACTACGGCAGTGCGGAGCGAATGGAAGGGCACCTCTCCCACGAAGAAGGCGCAAACTACGCGACAGGCAACTTGGAAGCCGTAACCGGTCTCAAAGGGGCGTGGATGGTGGAGCATGAGCACACCTACGATTGGACGACGCCGAAGGAGGACGAGAAGAGCGAGAGCATCTTCAAGGGCGGCAACTCCGTCGAGATCGAGCGCGGCTGTTTCGAACTCGGCTGCGACGAAATCGAGAAAAAGGTCCTCTTAAAGAGCCTCAACACTTTCAACAGCAAGACCTATCGCGGCACGGAATTTACGGGCGCGGAACTCTTTGAAGAGCTCTACTCCGGCCGCCGTGCGGCAGACGTCGGCGCGACGTTCACCGTCAAGGACGACAGGCTCGCAAAGGATGTCGGCACCTATATGATCACTGTGGCGCTCGAAAAGGGCTTCTTCCTCACCGCGGACGGCACCTTTGAAGCAAGCCATGACTTCACATTCGTCATCGACAGAAAGAATGTGACGGTCAGCGTGCAGGATCAAAGTTCCACCTACACGGGCAAGGAGCCCGACGTGAAGCAGGGCAGCTACACGATAAGCGGTCTCTGCGGGGATGACGTGCTCGGCATCGTCATCGAAAAGGAACTCGGCACGGCGGCGGGAGAGTACCGTCTCACGGCAAAGGCGAACAGCGGCGCCAACGCAAACGGCAATTACAACATCAAATTCAGCTACACGGCGAGCGGGCATTCGACCTACACGATCAACAAGGCGACGCTCACGGTCAAGCCGAATAACGTCTCCTCGCCCGCGGGAGAAGAGCCCATTACCGACTTCACGTCGACGATCAGCGGCTTTGTGAACGGCGAGAGGGGAACGCTCGAAGCGGAGATCGCGGAGCAGCTCGTTTACACCTGCACGGTGACGAAGGATTCGCCGAGCGGACGGCAGTATGCAATCACGGTCAAATTCACGGGCGAACTTCAAAACTACGAAGTGAAGTGCGAAAGCGGCAGCTACACCGTGACCGAATCGCTCTTCAAGGATGTGATGTTCAAGGATCTCGTCGTCACCTACGACGGCACGGAGCACTCGCTCTCCGTCACGGGCACGGAAGGCCTCACGGGGGCCAAAGTCGAATATGCGCCCGCAAATTCCTACAAAAATGCGGGGACGTACACCGTCACGGCGACGGTGACGGCGCGGGACAGCGCGGGCAAGACCTACACGCAGACGTTTGAAGCGACGCTCACGATCGAACGCCGCACGGTGACGGTGGAACTTCTCGCACAGAACAGAGTTTACGACGGGACGCCCGCTTCGGCTCAGTCGAGAGCGGGGACGGATTGGAAACTCGCCGACGGCTCTGCGCTGGGCGCGGGAGATGAGCTCTCCGCACTCGGCGTGGCGCTTACCGTGACGGCTCCGACCAAGAACGTCGGCACCTATGCGATCGCGGCGGTAGCCTCCGTCAATGACCAACAAAACGGCAACTATACCGTCAATTTCTCCAACAACAACGGAAATCTCTACACGATCACCAAGCGGGATCTGCACATCACCGTCACGGAAAAGACAACGGTCTACGGCGAGAGCATCGACCTCGACCAAACCGCTTGGACCTACGACAACGACACCGACTTCATCGCGGGAGACCTCATTCACGTCACGCTGAGCTCCGACGTCAAAAAGGATGCGGGGAACTATCACATCACCGCCTCCGCAGACGCTGCTTTGGACGACAACAAGAACTACAACTTCCTCTTCACCGACGCCGCTTGGACGGTTTCGCCGAAGGAGATCACGGTCGTCATCACGCCCGTTTCGGTCACCTATTCGGGCCAAGAACCCGCCGCGCCCACCCTTTGGGAGCTCAAAGCGGGCAGCGAACTTGTCACAGGCGACGAGAAGAGTGCGCTCAACATCCGTCTCACCAAGGCCGCCGGCGTGAATGCGGGCAGTTACGACATCAACGCCGCATACGACAACGGCAACTACACGGTGACGTTTGAGGGCGGAAAGGGCGGTTACACCGTCAACAAATACGACATCGGCGGCGCGGGCGACTTCTTCCTCATGGCGGGCGACGAGGCCTCCACGAGCGGCACGTTCACCCTCCGCTATGCGGGACAGACGATCGAACTCGTCGGGTATGTCATCTTCGGCGAGATCGTCGACCTCAAAGTCGTGCTCTCGCAGAGCTCGATCACCGAGATCGGCGAATACGACGTGACCGCCTCCGTCGACGACGTCAATTACAGCGGCAGCCGTACCTTCCGCGTCATCGTCGTGAACGGAAACGGCTACACGAAAAAACTTGTGGACACGTTGGCACAGCTTGCCGCGCTTACGGACGGCATGACTGCGGCGACATTGACAGCGGAGGACTTCGGCGCCTTGAAGCAGGCCGCGGCATTGATCGCGGGGCTGGATGAATCCGAACGGGAGACGGGCAAGGACGCGCTTGCACCCTATGAGAGCCTGATCGCGGCATGGAACGATGCGGCGGCCGACCTCGACGCAAAGATCGAGACGGCGGAAAGCATCCAAAATGCACTGCTCGGCGGCATCTTCGGGGCGGCGGCGACGCTCGGCCTTCTCCTCGCGGCGGCCTACGTTGTGGGCAAAGGAGGGATCCTGTAATGAAAAAACTGTGGCTTATCGCGCTCAGCGCAATGTGTGCGGCGACCGTCGTCTTTGCGGCGGGCTGCGACAAAGAAGATGACAAGGGCGGCGCCGATGCGCTCACCCTGCAAACGGTGGCGGCGGCGTACGGTTCTGTCTTTGACGCGACCAAGATCGAGGAGAGCACCGAGATCAAGCAAGGGAAGCTCGTGCAGTACACCGAAGAGAAGGCCTTTGTCCTCTCGGAGGGGAGCTACACGGTCACGGGCTCGTCAAAGCGCCTCAATCCCTTGGGAGGAGAGGCGAGCGAGGCCTATACCGAGACGCCCATCGCATACACGGTGCAAAAGGCCGACGCATTCACGGCAACGCTCGACCTCAACGAGGCCTATTTCGAAACCGTCACGACGGAAAATTCCTCGCTCACCGCGGCCGTCAAAACGGGCAAGGAAAAGGACTTCCTCAAACAGCAGTCCCTCTCCGACGTCTCCTCGATGAAAGTCACCTTTACGATGAACGGCGAGACCCTCGGGTCGATCGTCATCACCTACGTCTCGGGACTGTCCGACGTGACGGTCTCGGTCGGATTCACATACTGAAAAGGACATCAAAATGGACGAAGCGAAGGAAGAGATCCTCAAAATCACGGGGCTCTCGAAGCGGTATTCCAAAAAGGACGATTGGGCGGTGAATGACATCTCCTTTTCGTGCTTTGCGGGAGAGACGGTGGGACTTCTCGGCCACAACGGCGCGGGAAAGTCCACCACGCTCAAATGCCTCGAAGGCATGATCCCCTACGAAAAGGGGGAGATCCTCATCTGCGGACACGATATCCGCAAGGAACCGATCGCGGCAAAGAGCAACATGGGCTTTGTCACGGATAACCATGCCGCATTTTTGAAGATGACGGGCATTCAATTCATCAACTTCTATGCGGATATCTATCATGTCCCCGCGGGGGTCAGAGAGGAGCGGTTGAAGGAGCTCGAAGAGGTGTTCTGCCTCGGAGATCCCATCGGCAACCTCATCTCTTCCTATTCGCACGGCATGCGGCAGAAGATCTGCATGATGGCGTCACTCATCCATCACCCCAAACTGTGGGTGTTGGATGAGCCCATGACGGGGCTCGACCCCCGCACGCAGGACGCCGTGCAGAAGTTCATGCGCAGCTATGCGGCGGCGGGGAACACCATTCTCTTCTCCTCGCACGCCCTCGGCGTCGTGGCCAAGCTGTGCGATAAAATTTACCTCATCAGGAAAGGGGAACAGGTCGACGGCATCAACGTAAAAGAGAAATACGCGGAAGATCCCGACTTTGACTTCGAGGAGTATTTTTTCAAGTATGAAAAATAGGTCGACCTTCCGCACGATCCGTGCGCTTCTCAAAAAGAACGGGCAGGAGCGCCGTTCCATGTTCAGGCAAAAGAACTTCGACTTCTTGGGGTTCTTTCTGCGTCTTGTGCTCATTGCGGCGCTCGTCGCGCTCTTTGTCGTCTTTTTCGGGAGATTCTGCGACGTGTATCTCGCCGTCAAGACGGCGGGGAGCCCCGATCCCGTCGGGCGCGGGGGAGAGATGCTCACCATTCTCTATGCCGCCGTCATTTTGGGCATGACGATCGCCTGTCTCGGGCTCTTTGACAGGGAACTCTTCAAGGCGGACGACAACCGCCTGTATTCGGCGCTTCCCATCGGGGCGAACGCCCTGTTTGCGGCAAAGCTCGTATCCGTCTATTTGGAACAGGCCGTCATCTCCACGGTGGTGGTGCTGGCCATCAACCTCACGTTCGGCTTCCATGCGGAAGTTTCCGCCGCGTTCTGGGTGACGACGGCGGCGCTCTGTCTTCTGTTGCCGCTCATCACGATCGCGCTTGCATCGCTCATCGTCGGACCCTACCAGCTGTTGAAGCGGTTCTTGAAGGAGCGCTTTGTCGTGCTGTTTGTCGCCGCCACGGCCGTGCTCGGCGTACTCTTTTGGCTCTATTCCATCATTTTGGGCGCAGTGAAGGATCTCCTTCTCGGGGATTCTCTGCGCTATTTTTTCAATGACCGCATCATCGGGAAGGTTTCAAAGGCCGCCTCACTGCTCTATCCCGGCCGCTGGATCGGGAACATTCTCACGGGCGTGGACCTCGGCCTGAGCTGGCTCGGCGTCGCGCTGTTTGTCGGCGTGGGCTTTGCGCTCGCGATCGTCATGATCCGCCTCATTCTCACGCGGTCGCTGCAAGAACGCAACGTCGGGACGCAGTACTTCCGCCGCAGGGGCAAGACGGTGCGGCCGCAGAGGAGCACCTTCCTCGCCCTCATCAAGCGGGAGTTTTTGCTCATTTTCCGCACCCCGTCTTACGCTTTTTCCTATTTTTCCGTCGCGCTCATCATGCCCCTCATGGTGTATTTCTGCATGGATATCGCCTCTTCGCTCGTCATGGATCTCGTGGGGCTCCAATGCGACCTCGAACTCGCGATCTTCCTCACCATGCTCTTCGGCGCCTTGACGAACGTGTTCTGCGGGACCAACATCAGCCGTGACGGGGAGAATTTTTACGTCTTGAAGGCCATGCCGATCGGCTATCGCGAAGTCATCTTCTCCAAAGTCGCGCTGTGCGCCTTCGTCATGGGGATCTCGCAGGTCGCCTCGGCGGTCCTGCTTGCGGCATCCTCGCTGCTTCCGTGGTACGATGCGCTCTTTGTGCTCGCCGTGGGCTCGGTGTTCGGCGTCGCGGATATCTGCATCGCGACGCGCTACGACTTCGACCACGCCCATTTCTCCTCCGAGGAAAACGGCGAGATCCACGAATCGGGGGGAACCATGAGCGTCATTGTCGTCGTCGGCATGCTCATCTCCTTCTTTACGGGCGGACTGCTGTTCGTACTCAAAATTTTGGACCGGCTCAAAGGGTTCGGCGCGGGGTATCTCACCTATGTCCTCGCGGCGGTCTGTGCCGCGCTTGCGGCGGGCGGGGCGCTCTTCTATCTTCTCTTCCGTCTCAGGAAGAAATACTATGAATTTACGGGAGGCGGCTTATGAGAAAGACGATCATTGCGTTGATCCTCGTCATTCCGATGGTGTTCGTGCTTGTCGTGTTTTCCTCCGTCAAGTTCGCCGCCCTCAATGTCGATATCTCCGCCAACGGCATCCGCATCCACGCCGACAACGCGGAGGACGGCACGCTCTACGTCAACATTTCCGACCCGCGGGAGTACACCGTGACGGCGGAAGTCATGCCCGAGAATGCAAAAAACAAGGGTTATAAGCTGTCGAGCGCCGATCCTGCCGTCGTGGAAGTCACCGAGGAGGGCAAACTCATCCTCAACGGCGAGGGGACGGCCACCGTCACCGCGACGAGCGACGACAAGGGCTATACCGACAGTCTCTCCGTCGTCGTGGCGGCGTCAAACCCCTACGATGTGAGGTTTTCGCTGTATCAAGAAGAGGGAAAGGACCTTCTCACCGAGAGTGCGGAGGGGTACAGCGCGGCCGTCGAGACGGGGCGCTATCACTATTCGGTCGCCATTCGGCCCGCCGGCTTCATGGAATACACCCTCACGGCAAACGGCGGCACCACGGCCGTCATCGACGAGGGCGAACGCTCCATTCTGCTGCCGTTCAGCGGCGAGGCGTCATTCACCGTCTCCGTGTCCGACGGCAGGGGCGGGATCATCGAAAAGACCATCTCGCTCGACGTGGCGAAGCAGAGTTCCCGCACGGGCATCTTGGTGGACGGAATGCCCGACGGCGGGGCGGTCGTGCTCGGCGAGGGCACAAAAACCGCCGTGTTATACGTCGAATCCAACGCGCGGCCCGAGTTTACCTCGGACTATGCAAAGGCGACGGTCACGCCCATCGCAAGCGGAAGATACCGCCTCAATGTGACGATCTCCGACGACTTCGACGGCGAAAACTTCCCCGCGACGATCACGGCGGACGGAAAGTCGGCGGATGTCACGTTCAGCTTTGCGGAATTCGACTACCGCATCGTCTCCGACCTCGTCATCGAGACCGAAAATGGCGCCATGTCGACGGCGGTCATCGTCGGGAATTCCTACCGCTTCTATGCCGTCTCCTCGGTGTCGGGCGGGGATGTCACCTACGAATGGGAACTTGTCGGCGCCCCCGAGCACACCCTCACGACGGGCGAGAGCACCTCGTTCTGCACCGTCAGCGCGGGCGGGACGGGGGAACTTCGGCTGCGTGTCCGCGCCATGCGGGCGGGGGAGCCAATCCTCGATGCGCGCGAGGTCGTCATCCACGCCGTGGAGAACGTCGGCGCCGTTCGCGTGACGAACAAATTGGATGTCGGCTTGGCCGAAACTTACACGGTCGCGGGCTACGCGTATGACGAAAATCTGACACTTATGCGCGAAAAATACGTCTTGAACGTCTTTACGTTCACCCCCGGCAAGCCACTTGCCGCGGGCGGCGACGAGCTCGTCTATTCCGTCTCCGATCCGACCGTTGCGACCATCGATACGACGGGCGGGAGCGTCGGCATTCTGCCCGTGGGGAAGGGCAAAGTGACCGTCACCGTCGAATGGCGGTGGAACGGCATCTTCGGGAAAAATCTCCGCGCGTCGCTCGACCTCAACGTCATCTCCGACGCCGTATCCGTGACAAACGCCCCCGAATACATGAGGGCGATGGAAGAGGGCAGGGTCGCCGTGCTCAAAAACGACATCTCGCTCGGGACCGACCGAAACGGCACGGTCTTGGACCTCGGCGTGCGCGAACAGATGCTCGCCCAAAACCGCATGAAGTCCACCTATAACATCGATTGGTACAAACACACCGACCTCGTGCAGGATGAGACGTTGAGCGAGGCCGACGCGTACATCTCCTACGTCTCGGAGATCACGAACGACATCTACGGCAACGGCTTTTCCATCGACGCCGACGCTTTCACCCACGCCGTCGACGGAAACGACCAGCCCATGCTCAAAAACTACCGCGGGCCGCTCTATTTCGTCAAGTATAAGCAGATCGCCAGCGTCGCGGGGCAGGACAACTGCGCCTTCCTCATCCGCAAAAACGGCATCACGCTCTACGGCGTCGACCTGCTTGGCTGTAAGGACGAATCGCTCCTCTCGGACGGCACATACGACCTGACCAACCTCAATCTCGTCGGCACGACGCTCGAAGTCAACGCCGACTGCGACATCATCAACTGCCGCATCCGCAACGGGAGAAACGTCGTTCGCGCCTATGGCGGAAATCGCGACGGGGAACACTATTTTATCGACTCCTTGCGCGAAAACACGGGCTGTGACGGCGAACGCATCCATGTGAACATCGAGGGCTGTGTCCTCTCGCAGGGGCGGGAATTCATCTTGAAGATCGGCGCCAACCGCGCCCTCCGCGCTTCCCCCGAAAACGGCGCGGAGCCCCGCCTTCTCGACCAAAGCGGGCGGCCCTATGCCGTAGACGGCGCGGCGAATTGGTATGACCTTGCGGGCGACGACTATTTCTACCAAAAATATGTCCTCACCGACGTCACCCTCAAAGACAGCGTCTTGGAGACCAGCGGCTTTTTCACCGTGGGCATCGAGAGCAACTTTGCGGGCACCTTCCTGTATCGCGGCACGCAGACGCACCAATGGAGAGAATTCACCAAGAGCTGGGAATACTCGGGCGGAACGTCGTTTGCCTCCGTGCTCCGTCTCGAAGGCGACGTCAGGCTCTACGATTGGAAGGACATCTCCCTCGTCGACAGCAGCACGCTCATCGAATCGCCCACGGGCGCTCTGCAAGAATGGCTCAAACTCGACGTCGCAAAGATGCTCGATTTCGTCTACCACACCGACACCGCGATGTACGGCAACGTGTTCGAGGTGAAGGACGGTAGGCAGTTTGTGCACGGCGGGATCGCCTTCTATGGCGGCGGCCGCAACTATTCCGCGCTCGATATGACCGCCCTCAACGGCCAATATACCGACTTTGTGCACTACCGGATCAATATCGGCGTGCTCAGCGGGGCGGAGGACTCCTCGATTCAGAAGCAGGGAGAACTTTTGCCCGGCGCCGCGGGGACCAATGACTTTAACTTCTTTATGTACAGCGCGGGCGGCACGTCGAATTACAGCGCCCAGCTCCGCGACGAGGCGAACGGCGAAAAGTACAAGGC
>CANREK010000017.1 GCA_947629605.1 uncultured Clostridia bacterium
TCCTTCGACTACGCTCAGGATGACGCGCGGGTCGGCTTCCGTTTCGCCGCGCGGCAAGCAAAGAAATGTTCGAAAAATTCATTCCAGCATCTTCAAAAACTCTTCCTCGCCGAGGATGGGAATGCCGAGCTTTTGCGCCTTGGCGAGCTTACTGCCCGCTTTCTCGCCCGCGATGACGAGGGTCGTCGCATTTGTGACCGAGCTCGCCGCGATGCCGCCCCGCGCCTCGATGAGTTTCTGTGCCTCGGTGCGGGAGTATGTGGTCAGGCTCCCCGTGAGCACGACGGTCTGCCCCGCAAACGCCCCCTCGGCGGTGCGCTGAACGTTCTGTATCTCGATGCCCGCCGCCATGAGCCGTGCAAGTTCCTCACGGTTCTCCTCGTCGGCAAAATAGGCGAGAATGCCCCGCGCCGTCACTTCGCCGATGTTTTCGAGGGCGACGAGTTCGTCATAGGTGAGCGCGGCGATGCGGTCGAGACTGCCGAAGGCGGCGAGGTCCCGCGCGGCGACGCGGCCGATCTGCCCGATGCCGAGCGCGTACAAAAACCGTTCGAGGGTGATGTGTTTGCTCTTCTCGATGGCGGAAAGGAGATTGCCGATCTTCTTCTCCTTGAATCCTTCAAGCCCAAAAAAGCTCTCCTCGGTGAGGGCATAAAAATCGGAAAAGCGTCTCAAATTCCGCTTATTGTAGAGCAGTTGAATGGTGGCCTCGCTCATGCCCTCGATGTCGGCGGCATTCTTCGTGCAATAGTGGGTGAGCTTTTGAACGACGCGCGGCGGGCATGCCCTGTTGGGGCAGAAGAGATTGGCCCCGATCTCCTCGATGGCACTGCCGCAGTAGGGGCAGACAGACGGTTTTTCTACGGGGAGGGTCTCGGACATGGTATCGTCAAATGCGCCCAAGATCTCGGGGATGACCTCGTTGGAGCGGCGGATGAGCACCTTCGCCCCGACACGGACATGCTTCCTCGTAATGTCTCCGAAATTGTTGAGCGTGGCCCTCCGCACCGTCGCGCCGGCGAGCTCCACGGGGTCGACTTTTGCAAGCGGCGTCAGTTTTCCCGTGCGGCCGATCTGCCAAAGGATCTCCCGCACGACCGTCTCGGCCTCTTCGGCCTCGAACTTATAGGCCATGGCCCAGCGGGGGAATTTGTCGGTGTAGCCCATCTCCTCGCGCACGGCGGCCTCGTTGACCTTGATGACGGCGCCGTCCGTGAGATAGTCGATCTTGCGGCGCTCCACCTCGATCTCGTCGACGGCATCCTGCACCTCTTCGAGCGTCTTGCAGACCTTGAAAAAGGGATAGGTCTTGAATCCCTCCCGCTTCAAAAATTCCATGGCCCCGACCTGCGAGGCAAGCGGCGCTTCGCTCATATAGTTGATGTCGTAGAAGAGGATCTCCACGCCGCGCTCGGCCGTCATCTTGGGGTCTAAATTCCGCACGGCGCCCGCCGCCGCGTTGCGGGCATTCTTTAAGGCGTCCTCGTGTTCGCGGTTGTATTTTTCGAGCACGGAGAGACGGATGACCGCCTCGCCCCGCACTTCGAGCGTGCCCTTGTAGCCGATTTTGAGGGGAAAACTGCGGATGGTGAGCACCTGCGCCGTGACGTCCTCCCCCTCGATGCCGTTGCCGCGCGTCGACGCACGCACAAAGGCGCCGTTTTCGTAGGTGAGGCAGACGGTGAGGCCGTCATACTTGTATTCCACGGTGAAGTCGGCGTTCTCGTCGGTCTTTCTGACGCGGGTGATGAAGGCGGCAAGTTCGTCCTCGGTGACGGCCTTGTCCAAGGAATACAGCCGCGCGATGTGAGTGTGACGTTCGAATCCCTTGACGGGTTCCCCGCCCACCCGCCGCGTCGGGGAATCGGGCTCAACGACGCCCGTCTCCCGCTCGATCTCTTTGAGTTCGTCATAGAGTTTATCGTACTCCCTGTCCGAGTGCGTGGGCGCGTCGAGAACGTAGTATTCATACGCCCAGCGGTTCAACGTGTCGATGAGATAGCGCTGTCTGTCCATGTCAATTCTCCTCCAAAACTTCGAGGGGCGCAAACGCCGCCGCAAGTTCCTTGTTCCCCGCCGCCGCAAAGCGCACGGTGATGAATAGATTTCTGCCCTCGCCGCGCATGGAGATGACCTCTCCCGTGCCGAAACGGGCATGCCGTACGAGCGTTCCCACATGGAAACGCGAGGTGTCTTTGAGTTGCTGTTGGGGTTGCGGAATGACGGAGACGGGCCGCTTGTTCTTCTTTCCCGTGCCGAAGGTGTAGCCCTCGGGCTCGCGGTAGGTCCCCACCCGCTTGGGTGCGGTAGTGCCGAAGTCCCCCCTGCGGCCGTTCCCACGGCTGCCGTAGCCGTCGTCGTCCCCGCCGTAGCGATTGCCGTAGCGGTTGCCGTAGCCGTACCCTCTCCATCCGTATGTATCGTCCTCGCCCGTGTAGTCCCCCGAATACCGCACATAGGTGCGCGTTGCGGGAAGAGACAAGAGGCCGCCCAGCTCCTCGACGAAGCGGGAGCGCACGGTGGGTTCCCTGCGGCCGTAGAGGTAGCGGGACTTGGAGCGCGTGAGGTAGAGCATCTTCTTGGCGCGCGTAATGGCGACATACATGAGCCGCCGTTCCTCTTCGAGCCCGTTCGCCTCGTCGACGGCGCGGGAGGTCGGCATGATATTCTCTTCGAGCCCGACCAAAAAGACGGTGTCGAATTCCAATCCCTTGACGGCGTGGATGGTCGCGATCGTCACATAGTCGCCGTCGTCCATCTCGTCGGTGTCCGAATAGAGGGTGATCTGTTGGAGATAGTCGGAGAGCGACGCCTCGCCGTTCGTGCGCACATAATCGTCGACATTGCTCTGAAATTCGTCGATATTGGCGCGTTTTGTGACCGATTCGTCGGAGTTGTCGGCGTACTGTTCGCGCATCTGCGACGTCTCGATGAGTTCCTTGGTGAGGTCGGCGACGTTGAGGTCCTGCGAGGCGATGACGAGCCCCTTGATGAACTTGGCAAAGGCTTTGAGCTTCTCCTTCACCCCCGAGGAGAGGGCAAGGAATTCGCAGTCGGTAACGGCGTCGTAGAGAGAGACGTCCTCTCTTTGGGCGTAGTCTTGCAGTGTCTGAATGGTCTTGTCGCCGATGCCCCGCCGCGGCACGTTGATGATGCGGACCAGCGCTTCGTCGTCATAGGGATTGGAGATGAGGCGAAGATAGGCCAAGATGTCCTTGATCTCCTTGCGTTCAAAGAACTTGAACCCTCCGAACACCTTGTAGTTGATGCCGTATTTGGTGAATTCCTGCTCGTAGGCGCGGGTGAGGGCGTTGATGCGCATGAGCACGGCAAAGTCGGAGAGCTTCTTGCCGTTTTTGGCCGCCTCGGTGATGATGCGGGCGGCGTAGAGCGCTTCGCCGAGCTCCTCGTCGGCCTCGTAGTAGACGGGCTTGTCCCCCTCGCCCGCGGCCGTCCAGAGCTCTTTCCCCTTGCGCATGTTGTTGTGGGAAATGGAGGCGTTCGCAAGCGCCAAAATGGAGCTCGTGGAGCGATAATTCCGCTGCAATTTATAGACCTTGGCGGCGGGAAAACTGCGTTCAAAGTGCAATATGTTCTCGATTTTTGCCCCGCGCCAGCCATAGATGGACTGGTCGTCGTCGCCGACGACGAAGAGATTGCCGTGCACGGAGGCAAGCAGTTTGATGATGTTGAACTGCACTTCGTTGGTGTCCTGAAATTCATCCACATGGATGTAGCGGAACTTCCCTGCAAGGTACTCCCGCGCCTCGGCGTCGCTCGCAAGCAGGGAGAGCGCCTCCGTCAGAAGGTCGTCGAAGTCGAGGGCGTTGTTCTGCCTCAGATGCACCTCGTAGCGTGCATAGACCTTGGAGGCGGCCTCGATATTTCGCTCATAAGTGTACTTTTTTCGGTATTCGTCGGGTTTGAGACCGAGCATTTTGGCGTTGGTGATGTGCCAGCGCACGGACTTCAAGAGCCCGTCGTCGTCGGAGTAGCCGCACTCGCGGAAGGCCTGTTTGACGACGGCGTTGCGCTCCTGTTCCGAATAGATGGAAAAATTTTCGTTGAGACCCCGTTTTGCGGCATACATCCGCAAAATTTTGACGCACATGGAGTGAATGGTGCACACCCACATGCTTTGGGTGTCGGTATAGCGTTCAAGCCGCTCGCGCATTTCACGGGCGGCCTTGTTGGTGAAGGTGATGGCGAGGATGTTCGAAGGCGAGACGCCCTGCTCCTCAACGAGATGTGCGATACGGGCGGTGAGCACCCGCGTCTTTCCGCTTCCCGCACCCGCAAGCACGAGCACCGCGCCCTCGGTATCATAGACGGGAAGTTTCTGTTCGTCATTCAACTCTTGTAACTCTTCCATACGGAGAAGATTATATCAAATCGCAAGAAAAAACGCAAGCGTTTGACCACCTGTCGCACGCATGTGACCGACGGCAGAAAGCGCACGGCGCACCGTGCGCTCATGCTGACCCTGAGCGCAGCCGAAGGGGAAGCATCCCGGCAAACCTACGGAAGCACAATGTCGCCCCGCGTCATTCTGAGCCACGGGGCTCATAGAGAGTACGGGGGCAATTCCGAAGAATCTCGCGGGGCGATGTTCACAATGGTGCGGCGAGATGCTTCGGACATTCTCTCGTAGACTGCGTTCCTACTCCGCGGCTCAGCATGACGCCGTACGGTGGTGACTCACCCCCTACTTCTTCCCCCGCAGTTCGAACTCATACTCCTTTTTGAACCGTTCCAAGGCGCGGAGGTACTTTTCGGACAACTCCAAGGTGTACCGCTGCCGCTCGGAATAGCCGAGAGAGTTGTAATATTCCACATCGGTGAGACGGCCGATGGCATCCGACACCTCGCCCTCTTTGAGGAGCAGATCTCTGACCTTTAAGTAGAATTCGTCGGGCGTATCTCCCTTGATGGTCTCGCCGACTTTCTCCTGAAAGTAACGCTCCATCCTGCTTTCGCTCATGCCCATATTCCGTGCTTTTTCGCGCTTTGAGTCGAGCTCCTCCTCACACTTCTGCCAGAATCCTTTCTTCATGCGCTGTTTTGCCTCTTTTGCAAGCATTTTGAGTGTTTTCTCCATACAGGGCCTCGCTTTTTCGACAAATTCCGCAAAATAAAATCCGCAATTTCTTGCGGATCTTCCTTAGTTTCTGCTTCTCTTTCTCGCTGCTTCCGACTTCTTTCTCTTCTTGACGGAAGGCTTTTCGTAAAACTCCTTCTTGCGAAGGTCTCCGATAATGCCGTCGCGCGAGCACTTTCTCTTGAAACGCCGAAGCGCACTTTCGAGATTTTCATTCTCTCCGACTTTGATCGTGGACATATCCTCTACCCTCCTTCGCCGCAGCACTTAGTCAACATGGCCATTATAGCATTTCCTTTTGCGCTTGTCAATTTTTTTCTGCCCACATTTTGGAATTTTTAATAAAACCTTTCCACAATTTCGTCGGCGGCCCGTTCCATGAACCCATAGGTGCAGTAGAGGGTGAGAATGGTGAAGCGGTCGCGGATGCGGTAGGCCTCAAAGAGCATCCGCCGCACCGTCTCCCTTTCGATGCCGAGTTCGGAGAACTTTACGGGGCAGTCCAAGGAACGCAAGATGCGCTCGGTCTCCTCGACGGAGGGCAGCTTTTCCGCCTCCTCCAAGACGTACTCACACCCCGAAAAATGCGACATATGTTGCAAATTATGGTAGAGATAGAGGGATACGAGAGTACCCAGCCCCACCTTGATGCCGTGCAGGGGAATGGGCTGCTTCCGCCGCAAAAAGTCCATTTCGAGGAAGTGGGACATGTGATGTTCGGCCCCCGAGGCAGGGCGGGAATTTCCCGCAAGCACCATGGCATAGCCCGACACAAGCAGGGCGTCCATGAGCGCCCCGACGCCCGCTTCTCCCCCGTCCCGGAGGGCGGAAAGGGACAGTTCACACCGCCGCACGGCCTCCTGCATGAGGGATGCCGCCGCCTCGTTGTACGTCTCCCCCGTGAGGTGCGCCGAGATGCGCCAATCGGTGAGGCAGCAATTCTTTGCGAGAATGTCCCCCACCCCCGCGCCGCGCATGATCTTGGGGGAAGCGGCAAGAATTTGGGCATCCATGAGCACGTCGGAGGCGACCTGTGCGTTCTTTGTGACCTTCCTGCCGCCTATGATGAGCGGCGTCACGCCCGAGGTGAACCCGTCCATCGACGGCGCCGTTGCAAAGACCCCTGAGGGCTTTTTCGTGCAATAACCTGCATATTTTGCGATATCGTTGAGCGTCCCCGCGCCGCACGCGAGAAGATAGTCGTGCGGTTTTGCCCGCAAAATCGCGGCCTCGACGGTCCCCTCGTCGGCCACGGGCTCGCGGAGAGGATAGACGAGTTCTTAGATCTTACAGCCCGCCTCTTTCAGCCTGCGGAGCAGGGGCTCTGCGAGCGGGCGAGTGTTGAGATCGGCGATGACAAGCACGCTTTTTTCGCACATATGTTGCAAAAAATAGGGAAATTGCCCCGCAGTGCCCCATTCCGCATTGACGCCGAATTGCCTCGACAGTTCCGTGATGTCTCTCATGCGTAGATGAACTCCGTGACGATGCCCTCGTCGTAGTCGCCGAACCCCTTGCCGAAGAGGGTAAACCCGCCCCTGTTTTCGGCGTTTTCGGGCACATAGATGCGAAATTTTATCTGTGATTCGGGTTTCAGCGCGAGGCTTTTGAGCGACACGTCGGAGGCGCGGATGCCGCAGATGTACGTCCCCTCCTGCCCGATCGCGATCGTGACTTTTTTGCCGTACTGCCCCAAATTTCCGTACCACCACGGCGGATTGCATGTGCCCGTGCGGTCGTTGTATTCCCCCTTGCTCACATAGACGCCGAGGTCGACGCCGTTCAGGGAAAAGTGGATGTCGCTGGGGAAGTAGGCGGCGTACCCGGGCGCCTCGGAGGCGATTTCAAGCGAAAACCGCAGCTCTTTGGGCGTTTCGGCCGTGAGATAGTTGGGAACGAGGTATTCCACATACCCCCACCCGAGCCACAGGATGCCCGCCTTGACGCGTTCGGGGAAGGAGAACGCGGCGGGGTCGTCGAACCCGCCGATGATGTGCTCCGCCGTCGCGATGCCGCACGTCTTGTGGACCTCGTAGCCGATGTAGTGGCCGATGTCGAGCTCGGCGGATTCCACCCTGCCCTCGGCCTGAGGCTGCGGCTGAAAGTCGACGATGACCTTATCCGTCGCGAGACAGCAGATCTTTTGGGTGCCCCGAACGCCCGAGGAAGTGGAGATCTCAATGAGCCCCGCGGCGTGGAGTTTTTTGATGTGCGCCGTGATCGCGCCGTTGGAGACGTTGAACCGCTTGGCAAAGTAGGCGAGGTTGAGCTCCCCGTGCGTCAACAGCTCTTCGAGGATGCCGAGGCGCACGTCGGAGTCGAGCGCTTCGTACAATAGTTTACCTTGACGGAAATCTTTTAGATAAATCATACGTCTATCCTATCAAAAATGGCGGAAATTGTCAATCTTTCCGCCATAAAAATTGAAATATTTTATTTTTGATTGAAGAGAACTGCCGCTCTACGCCCTGACGATCGTCGCCGTGACGTTCCCGCGGTGGGCGACCATGTAGCAGTAGCTCGGCGCGGCATAGTCCCCGAGCGCACCCGGGTTGACGCAGAGAACATCATCCACCGTCGCAATGTCCGCCGTGTGGGTGTGACCGTAGAGCGCGACGCCGCAGTCGAGTTCCTTCGCCCGCGCCGCAAGACGCGAAAGCCCGTGCTTCACGCCGTATTTATGGCCGTGACAACAGAAGATGCGCACCCCTTCCGCCTCGATGACGCATTCCTCCTCGCCGAAGGAAAAATCGCAGTTGCCTTTCATGACGTACGTCTTTTCGGGGTAAAGCCGCATGACGGGGCGCATGTCCCCCGACCCGTCGCCGAGGTGGATGAGAAAATCGTTCTCCGCAAAGAGGTGACTGACCCGATCGATCGCGCCCGCCCGCGCATGGGAATCGGAAACCACGACAAAGGTTTTCATAGCTTCTCCTTCAAGGCCGCAAGCGCCCTGCCGCGGTGCGAGACGGCGTTTTTCTCCTCCTCCGCGGCCTCGCCAAAGGTCTTGTTGAGGTCATCCGAGAGGAAGAGCGGATCGTAGCCGAAGCCGTGTTCGCCGTGCTCTTCTTCGAGAATGCGGCCGAACGTCCTGCCTTCCGCACAGATCTCCCTGCCGTCGGGAAAGACGAGCACGAGGGCACAGCTGAAATGGGCGGCGCGGTTCTTTTCCCCCTTCAAACGGTCGAGGAGGAAGGCGCGGTTGCGCGCGTCGTGCCCGCCCTCACATGCCGCAAGGAAGCCGACAGGAGCGAACATCTCGGCGAATCTTGCGCTGTACACGCCCGGGGCGCCGCCGAGGGCATCCACTTCGAGCCCGCTGTCATCGGCGAGCGCGGGCAGTCCCGTCGCCCTTGCGACCGCCCTCGCTTTGAGACGCGCGTTCCCGAAAAAGGTCGTCTCCGTCTCCTCGACCTCGCCGAAAAATCCTGCCTCCGCCGCGGAGAGGATGTCAAATCCTCGCAAGATCTCCCGCATCTCCTTGAGTTTATGCGCGTTTCCCGTCGCCGCCACCAATTTCATCGTTTCTCCTCATCGAATATAACATTTGTTATATAACATTTGTAATTTTTGCTCATGCCGAACGTTTGCGTCATTCTAAGCGGCGGGGCGAATGCCCCTCCTCAGTCACCTACGGTGACAGCTCCCCCCGAAGGGGGGAGCCATAAGCCCCCTCCTTGGGGAGGGGGACTAAGGGGGGGGCGGGGATGCTCATCCTGAGCGCAGCGAAGGATCCCAGCAAACCTACGGCAGTCCGTCGCCCTATGGGTCATTCCCCATCATCCCCCGCCGCAATTTTTAATTTTTAATTTTCAATTTTTACTTCTTCCCTCTCCACGCGCGTCAGATCCTCATGGAAGCGCCTTGTCCACAGCCTGTAAATGAGATAGATCGCGGGCATGCCGAGGTTGGTTTCGAGGCAGGAGTTGACAACGAGCGTTCTCAAACTCGCCCCGTTCATCGGGCGGATGCCGTTGACGAGCAGGGCAAATTCCCACCCGAACTGCACAAAGACCCCGATGAGGCACAGATAGAGAATATTCACAAACGCCTTCTCGGGCTCCCTTTTGAGGAGAATGACGATGAGAATGAGATAGCTCACCACGAGCGCGACGCCCATCCAGCCGTGGTATGCCCCCGTCGTGCGGGAAGTCGTGATCGTCGCCTCGCCGCCGAGTTCGGAGATCGACGGGCAGATCATCCACCACATCAAGATGAGAAAGACCCAATACTTTGCGAGCTTGTCCTTTGCAACCATCGTCCAGATGAAGGCAAAATTCGTAAACCCGTAACTCATCGACATCCACAGGAGCACGGCGAACGTTCCGCCCGCCCCTTGGAGAACACCATTGATATAGACCGTGCGCGTGTGGCTCATTAGATAGAATCCGCAAAAGTCGACGACCGTGTAGAGGATCCCGCCGAAGAGGCCGAACAGCACGGTCGAGTACCTCTTTTTCCAGACCATGAGCCCGACGAGCACGGCGAGGAAGATACAGTCGAGGATGATGTAGAGGAGGTTGAGATTCCGCGTAGGAACGATCGCCTCGGTTGCTAATATGCTCATATAAGTCTCCTTTTTTGCATTATATCACGCCGTTTGAATTTTTGCAAGGGGTCTATGGAATGCTTGACATTTTTCCGCATACGTTTTATAATAAATGCAACATTGTTCTGAAAAAAAGGAGACTTATATGCGAGTTTTGGCCATCAACGACATTTCCTGCGTCGGAAAATGCTCCCTCACCGTCGCCCTGCCCGTTCTGTCCGCCTGCGGCGCCACGGTTGACATTCTCCCCACCGCGCTGCTCTCCACGCACACGGGCGGGTTTACGGGGTATACGTTCCTGAATCTCGACGACGAAATGAAAAAGATCTGCGACCATTGGGAAACGCTCGGCCTTTCCTACGACGTCATTTACAGCGGATATCTCGGCAGCAAGGCGCAGATCGAGTTCGTGAAAGATGTCAAGCGCCGTTTCTTGAAACCGCAGGGCAAGTTCGTCGTAGATCCCGTGCTCGGCGACAACTTCACCTTCTATAAGGGCTTTGACGAAAAATTTGCCGCGGGCATGCTCTCCCTCTGCGCCGAAGCCGACTACATTCTCCCCAACGAGACGGAAAGTTTTCTCCTCACGGGGGAGCGCGATTTCTCGAAATCGTTACATAAGTTGCAAAAAATTTGCCCGCACCCTGTCATTACGGGGGCCGACTGTCCCGACGGATACTTCCTCTACTACTTCGACAATGAGGAGCGGCGCATGCCCCTTATCAAGGTGGAAGGCAACTACCACGGCGCGGGAGACGTGTTCGCCGCCGCCTTTTCGGGCTGCATCGGCGGGGGTCTCGGCATGGAAGAGGCCCTTGCCCTCACCTCGGAGTTCTGCTACCGCTCCATTCTCCGCACCCAAAGAGAGGTGCCCAACAGAAAATACGGCATGAATTACGAACAGGAACTTTGGGTCCTTGCCGACCGCTTCGGCAGCAAAACCGAACAATAAGTATGATATTTTGCATCGACGACAAAGATTTTTGGAGGGAATTCCCCTTCATCTGCAACCCGCTCCGCTCACTCAACATGATGCTGAGATCTTACTGTATCACGGGCACGACGGATGCACTCGATTGGGATGACGGCGACTTTCCCCGCTTCACCGAGGCCGAATTCGACGGCCAAGCGGCGGAGGAGCTCATGCGCCGCCTCGAAGATGCTCCCATCGGAAAACGGCCGAAAACCGCACCCCGTATCGCACTTTCGCTCACTGTCGACTACGGCAACGGGTACGTCGAAAAGCGGCCGTATACTCTCTTTAAGGACAGCGCCATGCCTCTCTTTCGGGAGATCCACGAAAAATCGCTCTTTATGTTCCGCTCGCTCTACGGCATGAGACGGGGCGGCCGAAAATGAGCAGTCCCAACCGCGACGGATGAGAAAACGGGGAGCGGGACTTCCGCACTCTCTCCCCCGCGGAACGGCATGATGGCCGTTTTCAAGATTTTCAAAAGAAATCGCCGCCAAAATGTTGCGTTTGAAGAGGAACTCTGCTATAATGATATTCAGACACCTGCGGTGTACGGAGTTCGCAATGCGCGTGATCCACAAAAATGATTCGGGAGACGGTGTCGCTTTGGGGATAGGCAAGGTCTGTACCGGAATACGGAAAGTCTGACGCCCCGACGCCCGTCACCCACCTGCGAGATGCGGGTTAACCCTTTTCGAACTGCGGCACAGGCGGATGTCTCCTTTTTTTGGAAAATTTTTCTCTTTCACCGTAAAAATCGGTTGCAAGTTTTTGGATTGTATGGTATAATCACAGAGCAATCGCAAAGATGATCTAATACGGCCTTGTGGTCAAGCGGTTAAGACGGCGCCCTCTCACGGCGCAATCCCGGGTTCGATTCCCGGCAAGGTCACCAAGTGAGACCCAGTAGAACCCGTAAAAAGGTTCTGCTGGGGTCTTTTTTTGCACTTTTTGGGCTATTTTATATCCAGAGGACAATTGCATAGGTCTGTTTCTCCTTCTCGCCGCCGAATGTGTGGCGGTCTACTTCCACCGTCATTTTTACCTCATAAAAAGAAAACTCCCGATGGCTGTCATTGCCGTCGGGATTATCTGTTTTGATAGATTTGCAGTAGATGTCTATGTGGTCGTTGAACAGGATTATCTTTTCAATGAAGTAGGTTATGAGTTGCTTCGGCGTCCGTTTGAGCGCGGTTTGCAGATGCCGTAATATTTGTTCTTTCGTTACCATTTTCAATGCCCGCACCTTCTCACAGGCTATTTTTGTTTGCAGTTCGCTTTTCTTCGCCTCTAACTGTTCCATCCTATCTTTGGTCGTTGGGGTGAAGATACCGAGTTCAATCGCTTTTAATAAGTTCTCCAATGCCTTCTCGGTTTCGTTGAGTTCTGTCGTCAATAGATTCAGAACAGACGTGTCCTCGGCGATTTTCTTTCCGCGTTCCAAGATCCCGTCCGCGAGTGCCTCTAAATCGGTCTTTTGCAAGGCTTCCTGCACGGCGTTGACGACGAGTTCTTCCAGCAAGTCCTTTCGGATCGGCATTTGTTCGCAGCCTGCCTTTGTGTATCTTGTATTGCAGCGATAGTAACGCAAGACCTTTCCCGATTTGGAAGTACCCGACCCAGAGCCAATCGGTCCGCCGCAGTAGCCGCATCTAATTTTGTTTTTCAGTAGATAGCAGACCTCCGCAACGTGCTTGCCGTGTTTGTTCTCCTCTGCCCGCCGCATGACGATCTCGAAAATCTCCATAGGTACGATTGCGGGATAGATGTTCGTGTAAACTTCGTCCTCGTGGCGGAAAATGCCTGCGTATTTCTCATTCGTTACCATGCGATAGAAGGTTGACTTTGCAAACGGTTTCCCGCGATACAAGATGCCTTGTTCGTTGAGTTCGTCGATGATGACATTGCCCGCCTTGCCGTTCGCATAATCGGTGAAGATGCGGAGAACGATTTGCGCCTCTTCTTCGTGGATAACTACTTTTCTGTCTACGACACGATACCCATACATGACCGTGCCGCCGGGGAAATTCCCTTTGCTTCTCGTTTCTCTCATACCTCGCGTTACCTTTTGTGCCAGCTCTGCGCTGTAATATTGGTTCATGCCTTCGAGCAAACTTTCAAGGATAATACCTTCGGGTGTGTCGGGAATGTTTTCCATAGCCGATACGAGCTTGACGCCGTTCACTTTCAATGTATGGCGGTGCATGGCGGACTCATATTTATCACGGGAGAAGCGGTCGAGCTTGTAAACGATCACCACGTCCCATGCCCGCTTTGCACTGTCTTTCATCATACGCTGAAATTCCGCGCGGTTGTCGTTCGTCCCCGTGGTTGCCCTGTCGATATAGTTTTCGACGATCACAATGTCGTTCCG
>CANREK010000018.1 GCA_947629605.1 uncultured Clostridia bacterium
CGCCATTCCCACGACGGCGGGCACGGGGAGCGAGGTCACGCCGTTTGCCGTCATCACCGACGAGACGACGGGCACCAAATACCCGCTCGCCGATTATGAACTCCTGCCCGACATGGCCATCGTGGACGTCGATCTCATGATGGATATCCCCAAGGGGCTCACCTCCTGCGCGGGCATCGACGCCGTTTCCCATGCGCTCGAAGCGATCGCCTCCGTCATGGCGACGGATTTCACCAATGGCATCGCGAAGGAGGCCCTGCGACTGCTCTTTACCTATCTTCCCTCGGCCTACAAGAACGGCGCCGCCGACCCCGAAGCGCGGGAAAAGGTCGCCAATGCGGCCACGATGGCGGGCATGGCGTTTGCGAATGCCTTTCTCGGCGTCAGCCACTCCATGGCGCACAAGCTCGGCTCCTATTTCCACATCCCGCACGGCATGGCGAACGCCCTCATGCTCGAAGAGGTCATCCGCTTCAACAGCGCCGAGGCGCCCACCAAGATGGGGACCTTCCCGCAGTACGCCTATCCGCAGTGCATGGCACGCTATGCGGATGTCGGCCGCTATCTCGGCTGTACGGGAAAGACGGACGAGGCCGTTGTGGAGAACTTCATCAAAAAGCTCCGCACGCTCATGGAGGAGATCGGCCAGCCGAAAACCATCAAAGAGGCGCTCGGAGATAAATATACCGAAGAGCAGTTCCTTGCAAAACTCGATGCCATGACGGAGGACGCCTTTGACGACCAATGCACGGGCGCAAATCCCCGCTATCCGCTCATGTCCGAGATCAAACAGATGTACCTCAACGCCTATTACGGACGGAAAGCCGTCAAATGATCGAATTCCGAAGTTCATCCTCAAAACTGAGGCATCAGGTCTTTGTCGAAGTCGCCAAGGCCGCGTTCGATGCGGAAAACGTCATCGAGGCCTTGGAGGAGATCCCGTATCACCTCACACCGACCGAGGAGCCGAGATACCGCGAGAGCATCTACCGCGAGAGGGCGATCGCTTCCGAACGCGTGAGGCTCGCCGTCGGCATGTCGCTTCGGCCGCAGGACAGTCCCGCGCCCCTTACGAGCGGCTTCGACGAGGAAAAGATCTCCGAAAAGTACTACGAACCGCCCCTGATGCAGGTCATTCCCTCGGCGTGCGACAGGTGCGAAGAGGACAAATTCGAGGTCAGCAACCTCTGCCGAAAGTGCATTGCACGCTACTGCGTTCACGCCTGTCCCGTGCATGCCGTGTCCGTCAAAGAGGACCGCTACGCCGTCATCGACCAAACGAAGTGCATTCACTGCGGAAAATGCAGGGCGGCATGCCCGTACGAGGCCATCATCCACAAGGTCCGCCCCTGTGCGGCCAACTGCGGGGTAGATGCCATTGCGAGCGACAAGCTCGGCAGGGCACAGATCGACCCCGAAAAGTGCGTTGCATGCGGACAATGCATGGTGCACTGCCCGTTCGGCGCCATCGTCGATAAGTCGCAGATCTTCCAGCTCATCTATGCCATCAAGGCAAACGAGGAGCTCATTGCCGAGGTCGCACCCTCGGTCGTGGGGCAATTCGGGCAGAATGTGACGCTCGGGAAGCTGTTTTCCGCCCTCAAAGCGCTCGGATTTACGGAATCCTACGAAGTGGCCGCGGGCGCGGACATCGGCGCACAGGCCGAGGCCAAGAAGTATGCCGAAGAGGTCGCAACGGGCAAACAGCCCTTCCTTCTGACCTCATGCTGTCCCTCGTGGATCATGGTGGCCGAGCGCGAATTCCCGGGGCTTTCAAAGGGGATCTCGACGACGCTCACGCCCATGGTGACGACGGCACGGCTCATCAAGAGCTCGCATCCGACGGCGAAAGTCGTGTTCATCGGGCCATGCGCGGCCAAAAAACTCGAAGCAAAGAGCGAAAGAGTGCGCTCGGACGTCGATTTCGTCATCACGTTTGAGGAACTTTTGGCCATCTTCGAGGCAAAGGGCATTCAGCCCGAGACCTTTGAGGACGTTCCCGCGGGAGATGCGACCGCGGCGGGGCGGGGCTACGGCGCGTCGGGCGGCGTTGCGGCGGCGATCGGCGCATGCCTGAAAGAAATTTCTCCCGAGACGGAGCTCAAAGTCGACCGCGCGGAGGGGCTGTTTGAATGCAGAAAACTGCTCCGCCTTGCAAAATTCGGCAAGCGAGAGGGGTATCTCTTGGAGGGAATGGGCTGCCCCGGGGGCTGTGTCGGCGGCGCGGGCGTCAATCTTCCCGTCGGAAAGGGGACCGATGCCTTAAAGAAATTTACCGATGCCACAGAGAAAAAGACCCCGAATTGAGGTCTTTTTTGTGTCGAAATATCAAAAAATCGGTTTTAGCATAGTACTATGTCAGACATAATATATAAATAGACATAAAAACGGGCGCCCCATGCGGGCGCCCGTTCATATATTCTGTTATTTTGCGATGACGTTGACCTTGATCTTGGAGAGAACGCCCTCCATGAGGCGGACTTCCACATCGTAGGTGCCGACATTCTTGATGGGCTCCTTTAAGAGCACTTTCTTTTTGTCGACGTCAAAGCCGAGCTCTTCGAGCGCCGAGGCGATGTGCTGGGCGGTGACGGAGCCGAACGTCTTGCCGTTTTCGCCCGCACGGATCTCCAAATCGATGCCCGTGCCCGTGAGCCGATCGGCAAGTTCTTTGAGCGCCTTGACGTTTTCGGCCTTGTGATAGGCCTCCGAGCTCTTTTTTTGGTTCATTTCGTTGATCGCGGCGGCGGTGGCGACCTCCGCAAGTCCCTTTTTGACGAGGAAATTCCTGCCGTAGCCGTCGGAGACCTCTATGATATCGCCCTTTTTGCCGGTGCCTTTGATGTCCTCTTTCAGAATTACTTTCATGTTTTTCACTCCTTTTCTTTCATTGTACAATTTTTTCCGCTTTTTGTCAATATCATCTCCATATATTTTTTTGAGGGCGTGGCATACTTGGAAAGAAGGAGGGGAGTATGGAACACAAGTTGAATTGCGGCGTGACATGCGGCGTGACGGAATGCAAGTACAACCGTGACGGCATGGCGTGCGAACTTTCCAAGATCCATGTGGGCAACGCGTGCGATACGGAAAGCTGTACCTGCTGTGACAGTTTTATGCAGCGCAAGTGAGCCGGGTATAAATGCGTGTTTGTGACACAATCTATGTTCAAGCGGGTTCGCTTTGAAAATAGAGTTTCTGCCACAGGCACGCATGCGGCAGAAACGCAGAAGGGATGCTTATGGCATCCCTTCTTGCATGTACGGGCGCTTTTTCTAATAGAATATTTATATTCGGTGCGGCGCGGGAGAATGGGGAAAGAAATTTTCTCGAAAAATATCTCAAATCCCGTTGAAAAGTCCCGAAGAATATGTTAAAATAAAGGAGAAAAATATATTGGGTGTCTATGCGCATTTTGCGGAAAGATTTCCTTTGGCCGCAGCAAGGGAGCGCATCTTTTTTTCCCGCTGTACCACGATCGGATGCGGCGGAGAGAGCGTTTCCGTCTCACCCTCGGATGCCGAAGAGGCCGTCGCGGTCTTAAACTTTTTGAAAAGAGAACGCATTCCGCATGCCTTCCTCGGCGCGGGGGCCAACACGCTCCTGCCCGACGGCCGTCATGAGGCCGTTTTGGTGCGTTCCGACCTTCTCAAAGGCCTCGTTCTGAGCGGAAACACGCTCTATGCGGGCGCGGGCGTCACGGGCGGTGCGCTCATCCGCTTTGCGCTCACCCACGGGATCGGCGGATTCGAACCCTTTATCGGCATTCCGATGACCGTCGGCGGCGCATGCGTCATGAATGCGGGCGTCAGGGAGCGGCACCTTTCGGATGTCGCCTTGCGCGTGCTCGCCGTGAGAGGGGGCAGGATCGAGAGTTTTTCCCCCGAGACCTGCCGGTTCGACGAAAAAGAGAGCATCTTTCAAGAGGGCATCTTCGTCGTCGGCGTCCTTCTCCGTGCGGAACGGGCTCCGCAGGAGATCATCCGCAAGCGATGCGGGGAATTCCTCGCGCGTCGGGCCTCGCTCCCCAAGGGGCACAGCATGGGCTGCGTCTTTGTCAACCCCAAGGAGATGGGCGCGGGGCAGCTCATCGACCGCTGCGGCCTCAAAGGAATGCGGTGCGGCGGAGCGTTCGTCTCCGACAAGCACGCCAACTTTATCATCAACGAGGGCACAAGTTCCGCCGATGTCGCCGCGCTCATCGACGGCGTCAAGGCCGAAGTCCGGAAAAAGACGGGCATCGTCCTCAGGGAAGAGGTCAGAAGATTGACCTTTTCGGCAGATCCATAAATACGTCTCGGCTATTTTTACGGAGCAGACATGAAACTTACCGCAGATTATCATACCCACACGCCGTATTCGCACGGAAAGAATACGGTGATGGAAAACGCCGTGCGGGCGAAGGAGCTCGGCCTTTCCGCCGTAGCCATCACCGACCACGGCTTTTCCCATGTCGTGTTCGGCGTCAAGAGAAAGCAGGTGCCTTCTCTCATCCGCGACTGCCGCGAGGCGGAAGCGGCGACGGGCATCAAGGTGCTCGTGGGCATGGAGTGCAATTTAAGGGGCATTTCCGGCCTCACCGACCTCACGGAAGAGGACTACAAGGACTTTGATATCTTTTTGATGGGCGTCCATGTCATGGCGCATTGCGACAAGTTTGCCGACCGCAAGATCGGCTGGCGGAGCTGGTGGGACACCCAATTCCACATCAAACCCTCCAAAAAGCTCATCGACTACACGACCAAGGCCTACATCCACTGCATCGAGAAAAATCCCATCGACATCTTGACGCATCTCAATTTCCAATGCTATTCGGATGTCGTGGAAGTCGCAAAATGCTGCCGCGACTACGGCACATACCTTGAAATCAGTTCCAAAAAACAGCATTTGACGGATGAGGAACTCGACAAAGTCGTGCAGACGGGGGTAAGATTCGTCGTCAACTCCGATGCGCACAGCGTCGACAGGATCGGGGACACCCTTCTCGCGGAGGAACAGATCAAGCGCGTGGGTGTTCCCTTGGACCGCATCGACAACATCGACGGCAGACTGCCCGTGTTCCGTTTTCAAGAATTCAAACAACATCTGTAAATCATGAGTTTTACGACCGAAATCAAACGGGAGCTCGTCAGAACTTCCCCCGACAGCAGAGAGGGCTGCCTCGCGCTCTTGCAGGCGGCGATCATGACGTGCGGCGAACGGACCGAGGAGGGGTTCTCCTTCGTCAGTGAAAACGAATCCGTCGCCGCCTATCTTCTCGGCATTGCGGAAAAGTGCTCCTGTCCCATGCTGCTCACGGCGGCCGTGCGCGATCGCAGACACGGTAGGGACAAGCTGACCTTTGCCGCCGCGGGAGAGGAGGCAAGGCGCCGTGCGGAGGAGATCTTTTCCCAAGACTTTTCGGAGGAAGAGACCGCGCTTTCCTTTTTGAAGGGGGCCTTCCTCGGGGGCGGCAGCTGTATTCTGCCCCGCGGGGAGAACAAGACGGGCTATCATCTGGAATTTGTCTTTCCCTCGCTCTCCGACGCCGCTCTCTTGGAGGAAGTCTTTCACAGACTGCTTCTGCTCTGCGGCATGGTGGAGCGTGCGGACAAGTATGTAATATATTGTAAGAGCAGAGAGGGGATCGGAGACCTTCTCTCCATGCTCGGGGCAGAACGTTCGTTGAAGCTCCTCGAACGCACCGCCGCCGAACGGGATGAGCGCAACAACCGCAACCGCCTTGAAAACTGCACGGCGGGCAATGTGGACAGGTCGCTCACGGCAAGCGCACAGCAGATCCGCACCTTGGCGTCCCTCAGCGAGGGCGAACTCATGGCGCTTCCCGAACCCTTAAAGGAGACGGCCAAGGCCCGCATCGACAATCCGACTTTTACTTACACCGAACTTGCGGCGCATCTCGGGATCACCAAGAGCTGTCTCCAACGCCGCCTCAAAAAATTGATGTCTTTGGGAGAAACACCGTGACGGATTTTGTACATCTGCATCTGCATACCGAATACAGCCTGCTCGACGGAGCGGTGAAGGTGGATGAACTCGTCCGCCACTGCAAGGAGAACAATATCTCCGCCGTGGCTGTGACCGACCACGGGAACATGTACTCCTCCTTAAAGTTCGCCGAAAAGTGCAAGAAGAACAAGATCAAGGCGATCATCGGCTGTGAATTCTACGTCGTGGATGACTACAAAAAGCACATCGACCAAAAGGCCGACCACTTGATCCTTCTCGCCAAGAACAAGACGGGGTACATCAACCTCGTCCAGCTCGATTCGCTCGCCTTTGTCGACGGCTATTATTACCGTCCCCGCATCGACTATACCGTGCTTAAAGAGCATACCGAAGGGGTCATCTGCCTCTCCGCATGCCTTGCGGGGCGCATTCCGCGCCTTCTCATGGCGGGGGAATACGAAAAGGCCAAGGATTTTGCGCTCTATTTGAAGAGCCTCTTCGGCGAAGATTTTTATATCGAGATACAGGACCACGGCATCCCCGAGCAGAAACAGATCCTGCCCGGGCTCATCCGCATCGCAAGGGAGATCGGGGCGCAGCTCGTTGCGACCAACGACGTGCACTACCTCAAAAAAGAGGATTGGGAGATGCAGGATGTCCTCATGTGCATCCAGACCAAGCGCACGCTCGACGATCCCACCCGCATGAAGATGCAGACGCACGAATTCTACATGAAATCGGGCGACGAGATGGCGGCGCTCTTCCCCGACCTGCCCGAGGCCATCTCCAACACCCGCGTCATTGCCGACAAGGTCTCCGACATCGACACGCCCTTCAACCTCAAAGAGGATGGCTCACCCGTCTACGATAAATCGCTCATTCCGCTCTACACGGCCGATGACGGCACGCCTTCGCCCGAATATCTCACAAAATTGACGTGGGAAGGGCTTCCCAAGCGCTACCCCGAACTCACCGAGGAGATCAAACAGCGGGCGGAGTACGAACTTTCCGTCATCATCAAGATGGGCTTTGCCGATTACTTTCTCATCGTCTGGGACTACATCAATTGGTCCCGCCTGCACGACATTCCCGTCGGTCCCGGGCGGGGCTCGGGCGTCGGCAGTATCGTCGCCTATGCCATCGGCATCACGAGCGTCGATCCGCTGCGCTACGACCTTCTCTTTGAACGCTTCCTCAACCCCGACCGCGTCTCCATGCCCGACTTCGACGTCGACTTCTGCACGGAGCGGAGAGGGGAGACCATCGAATATGTGCGCAGACGCTATCATCCCGAAAACGTCGCGCAGATCGTCACCTTCGGTACCCTTGCCTCCCGCGCCGTCATCAAGGATGTGGGGCGCGTCATGCGCGTTCCCTATTCGGAGACCGACCGCGTCACCAAGCTCATGGATGGCAAATCGACCATCCGCGAGCTCTTGGGGCTCGACATCGAGAGCAAACGGAAGAAGGTGTCGGATGCCGAACGGGACTTCGAGGCCATGAAGGGGACAGAAGTCACGACCGACGAGGAGAAGATGAAACTTGCCGACCTCGAAAGCAAGTTCGAAGAGGCAAAAAAGAAGGTCGCCGAGCTCGAAGGAAAACGCAATTCCGAATTCATCGAGATCTACGAGTCCGACGAGACGTTGAAGCGGGTCATCGACATGGGCCTTCGGCTCGAGGGCATGCCGCGCAACACCTCGATGCATGCTGCCGGCGTCGTCATTTGCAGAAAGAAGATCGCCGACAACGTGCCGCTCTCCCGCAACGGCGAGGACATCACGACCCAATTCGACATGAAAGAGGTCGAGTCCATCGGCATGCTCAAAATGGACTTTTTGGCGCTCACGACGCTCACCGACATCAAAAAGACGCTCGACTACATCTATGAGGACTACGGCGTGCATGTCGAGTTCGACCAAGCGTGCGACGACCAAGGCGCCTACGACCTCATCGCGGAGGGGGACACGGATGCCGTGTTCCAGCTTGAACAAGGGGGGATGAAGCGGTTCATGAAACAGCTCCACCCGACCTGTCTCGAAGATCTCATCGCGGGCATCTCCCTGTACCGCCCGGGGCCCATGGATTTCATTCCCGACTACCTCAAAAACAGGGCGGAACCCGACAAGATCAAGTATCTCACCCCGCTCCTGAAACCTATTCTCGAAAAGACATACGGCGTCATCATCTACCAAGAGCAGGTCATGCAGATCTTCCAAAATCTCGCGGGCTACTCTCTGGGACAGGCAGACCTCGTCCGCCGCGCCATGGCAAAGAAGCACCTCAACGAGTTGATGGCGCAGAAGGAGAAGTTCATCTACGGCGACATCGACAAGGGGGGGAACATCACGGGCTGTCAGGCGCACGGCATTCCGCCCGAAGTCGCCGCCGAACTCTTTGCGCAGATGGAGAGCTTTGCCTCCTACGCCTTCAACAAGTCGCACGCCGCGGCCTATGCGGTCGTCACCTATCAAACGGCCTATCTCAAAAAATATTATCCCAAGGAATTCCTCGCGGGCGTTCTCAACAACCGCATCACCAAGATCGACGAGATCGCAAAGTATATCGTCTACATGAAGGAGAAGAACATCCGCATCCTTCCGCCCGACGTCAACCGCTCCAAGGCATATTTCTCCGTCGAGGGCAACGGCATCCGCATCGGGCTGTGCGCTCTCCGCGGGGTCGGCATCGCCGCGATGGAGGAAGTCGTCGAGGAGAGAACAAAGAGCGGCGCGTTTCTCGATTTTTCGGACTTCTTGATGCGCTGTGTTCCCTTCGTCAACAAAAAGATGGTGGAAGCGCTCATCCTGGGCGGCGCCTTCGACAGCATGGGGCATCACCGCTCGCAGTACGAGGCCGTCTACGAGGACCTCATGCGCCGCATGCAGAATCTCGAAAAGCAAAAGAGCAGCATGCAGATCTCTCTCTTCGGCAATCTCATTCACGAAGAGGCCCCCAAGGCCGACTATCCCAACATTCCCGAGTGGGAAAAAGAGGAGCTTCTCTCCAAGGAAAAGTCCATTCTCGGCGTCTACGTCAGCGGGCATCCCTTTGAAAAGTACGCGCACAGATTCCGCGACTGCACCTTCAACACGGGCATGCTCACCGACTTTGAAGAGGATGAGGAGACGCACGACAGAACGTACAATCTCATCAAGGCGGGCGACCCCGCCATGATGGGGGGCATCATCTCGGCGGTCAAAAAGATCAATACTAAGTCGGGCGGGTTCATGGCCTTCATCACCGTGGAGGACCTCTACGGCAGCGTGGAATGCCTCGCTTTCCCGCGGACTTACGAAAAGATCCGCTCGGCCATCCGTACGGATGCCGTCGTGCGCATCAAGGGGAAGATCGACATTCCCGCCGAAAAACTTCCCGTCATCATCATCGACACGCTCGAAGCGCTCCGCCCCGACGACAGCGATGCGCCCGTGCCGCAGGGTCCCGCCGAGGAAGTGCTCTGGCTGGATGCGAGGGCGCTCACCGAGGATGACTTCAACGAACTCGTCGAGACGCTCGAAGGGTACCAAGGCGGCACCAAGGCAAAGATCCTCTTCGGCGGCAAGCGGTATGAGTACGGCGTGCGACTGTCCCGTGCGCTCATGGCGGAGCTCAGAATGTTCCTGCCGGAACCCTGCATTAAAATTGTTTGAAATAAGCAGAAAAGATTTTTACAAACCCCTTTCTTTTTCGGAAAAACTATGGTATAATGGAAAAGTGGGTCACGGAGGTTGATATGAAGAGAATCGGTTTACTGACAAGCGGCGGCGATGCCCCCGGCATGAACGCGGCGATCCGTGCGGTCGTCCGCACCGCCATCTATTTCGGCATGGAAGTCTACGGCATTGAACGCGGCTATGCGGGCCTCATCGACGATCAGATGACGCCCATGCTCATGCGTTCCGTCTCCGATATCGTCCAGCGGGGCGGCACCATACTCCGCACGGCGAGATGTCTCGAAATGCTGACGGTAGAGGGGCAGAAGCAGGCAGTCGCAACGCTTGAACGTCACGGAATCGAGGGTCTTGTCGTCATCGGCGGCGACGGCTCCTTCCGCGGGGCAAAGTGCCTCACGGAGGATTACGGCATTCCCACGATCGGCATTCCCGGCACCATCGATAACGACTTGCAGTACACCGACTACACGCTCGGCTTCGACACGGCGGTCAACACCTGCCTCGAAGTCATCAACAAACTGCGCGACACGATGAATTCGCACGAGCGCATCTCCATCGTCGAAGTCATGGGCCGCCACTGCGGCGACATCGCCCTGTATGCGGGCATCACTTCGGGCGCCGAGATCATCGTCGTGCCCGAGATCGCCTACGACCTCGAAGATATCGTCATGCGCATCAACCGCTCCCGCGCCAACGGCAAGCATTCCAACATCATCGTCGTTGCGGAGGGCGCCGCAAGCGCAGACGAATTCGCAAAGAAATTGCAAGAACACACGACCTATTCCGTGCGTCCGACTACCATCGGCCACATCCAGCGCGGCGGTTCTCCTTCCATGGCAGACAGAATGCTCGCGGCCCAATTCGGCAACAAGGCCGTTCGTCTCCTCAAAGACGGCATCGGCAACCGTGTCGTCGGCATCCATAAGAACGAGATCATCGACATGGACATCATCGAGGCCGTCTCCATGAAGAAGAAGTTCAACTACGAACTCTACGAAACGCTGCAAATGATCTCAATGTAAATTTTCCGCATCCAAGCGGAGTGCGGCGCTCATCATAGGGGGAGGCGCCGCAAAGGGGTAAACCATGATATTAACGGTCTGCATGAGTCCGAGCGTGGATGTCACGATCGAACTCGATTCGCTCAACGTGGGGAAGATCAACGTCGTCAAGTCCAAGACGCTCTCCTTCACGGGGAAAGCGCTCAATGTCGCCATCGGGGTCGCCCGTCTCGGCGGCGAAGCCCTTGCCACGGGGTTCATGTACAACGAAAACGGGCAGATGTTCATCGATGCGCTCGACAGAGAGGGGGTCCGGTTCGCCTTCGTCTGGAACGGCGGCAGGGTCCGCGAGAACTATAAGTGCATCGACAAGCGCTCCATGCTCACGGAGATCAACGACATCGGCGGCAAGGTGGAAAACGACAAACTCGTCGAACTTCTCCACATGATCCAATCGTCGTCCGCCTCCGCAGACGTCACGGTCATCTCGGGGAGCCTACCCCGCGGCGTAGACGACAGCTATTATCGCGACCTCTTCCGCTCCATCGACTCCAAGTCTCTCCGCATCGTCGATACGGAGGGCGAAAGGCTGTTTGCGGCGCTCGATGCGGGCGTGGACCTCGCAAAACCCAACCTCGAAGAGCTCGAAAACACGCTCGGCAGAAAGTTCAAAAACAGAACGGAGATGCTCTCGGGATGCAGAGAACTGCTCGACAGGGGAGCCAAGAACGTGCTCCTGTCCCTCGGGCGGGATGGCGCCATCCTCACGAACGGCACCAAGAATTACTACTGCAAGAGCATCAACGTCGCCGTCAATTCCACGGTCGGCGCGGGCGATGCCATGGTGGCCGCGGCCGCAAACATGATGCAGCAGGGGGCCGACCTTCCCGATATCCTCCGCGCGGGCGTTGCGGCGGGCACCGCGGCGGTGACGACCTTCGGCACGATCTCGTTCGCGAGGGAGAAGTACGAGGAGATCTTAAAGAGTCTCAAAGTGACGGAGTTCTGACCGTTTTTTACCCCGAAATAAGCGTGTAACATTTGCGTCTTTTGTTTCATGCGCATAAATCGGCAAAATTTGGCATAACCACAAGATGTAGTGTTTTTGACAAAAATTTTTCCAAAATCTTGTGCTCAAACACTTGACTTCTCAATAAATATATTGTATGATAGAAGCGTTCCCTTCGGGGGACGCTTTTTCGCCCCGCAGGGGGCATGTCAAACGAACGTACAGGGGGATCATCCTATGAAGATCATCAAGAGAAACGGCACCGAAGTCGGATTCGACATCGCCAAGATCGTCAACGCGATCCGCAAGGCAAACAACGAAGTGAGCGCCGACAATCGCCTCAGCGAGGAACAGATCAATACCATTGCCGAGAAGGTCGCCGCGCTTGCGGGGGACCTCAACCGTGCCGTCAGCGTGGAAGAGATCCAGGATTTTGTCGAAAACCAGATCATGGACCAAAAGGCGTTTTCCGTCGCGCGGAAGTATATCACTTACCGCTATTCCCGTGCGCTCGTCAGAAAGTCGAACACGACCGATGAACGGATCCTCACGCTCATCGAGTGCAACAACGAAGAGGTCAAGCAGGAGAATTCCAACAAAAATCCCACCGTCAACGCCGTACAGCGCGACTATATGGCGGGGGAAGTCAGCAAGGACCTCACCAATCGGCTCCTTTTGCCGCATGACATCGTTGAGGCGCACGAAGAGGGCATCATCCACTTCCACGATGCCGACTATTACGCCCAGCACATGCACAACTGCGACCTCGTCAACCTCGAAGATATGCTGCAAAACGGCACCGTCATTTCGGGGACCTTTATCGAGAAACCCCATTCTTTCTCCACGGC
>CANREK010000019.1 GCA_947629605.1 uncultured Clostridia bacterium
AGCTCTGCGTGAGATGAGCGGCCGCCTCGAAGAGATGCCCGGCGACGAGGGCTATCCCGCCTATCTCGCAAGCCGTCTTGCGGAATTCTACGAGCGGGCGGGCATCGTCAAGCTCCTCGGCAGCGGGGAGAAGGTCGGCTCGGTCACGGCCATCGGCGCCGTCTCTCCTCCCGGGGGAGATCTCTCCGAACCCGTCTCGCAGGCGACGCTGCGCATCGTCAAGGTGTTCTGGGGGCTCTCGGCTTCCCTCGCCTACAAGCGGCACTTCCCCGCCATCGATTGGCTGGTCAGCTATTCGCTCTATGCGGACAAGATGAAGCCGTGGTACGACGAAAACGTCGGCAAGGGCTTCCTCAAATACAGACAATTCGTCATGACGACGCTGCAAGAGGAGGCCGCGCTCGACGAGATCGTGCGCCTCGTCGGCATGGATGCGCTCTCGTCGAAGGATCGCCTCATCATGGAGACGGCAAAGATGATCCGCGAGGACTATCTTCACCAGAACGCGTTCCACGAGGTCGATACCTTCACTTCCATGCACAAACAGCTCTTGATGCTCCTCCTCATCTATGAATTCTACACGCTCTCCATGGAGGCCGTGCAAAACTATGTCGAACTCAACGACATCTTGGCGCTTCCCTTTGTGGAGAAGATCGGCCGCGCAAAGTACATTCCCGAGTCCGAGCTCGGGGAGTTCGATGCCATCGTCGGCGAAATGAGCGCCCAGATCAAGGCGCTTTCGCAGGGAGGGGAGCAGGATGTATAAGGAATATAAGACGATACGTGAAGTCGTCGGCCCCTTGATGCTCGTCGAGGGCGTCGAGGGCGTCAAATACAATGAACTTGTCGATATCCTCTGCGAAAACGGCGTGCGCCGCGGCAAGGTGCTCGAAGTCAACCGCGACAAGGCGGTCGTTCAACTCTTTGAAAATTCGCAGGGATTGCAGATCTCCAAATCCAAGGCCCGCTTTTTGGGTCATGCGCAGGAGCTTGCGGTCTCCAAGGATATGCTCGGCCGCGTCTTTGACGGCATGGGGAATCCCCGTGACGGCGGCGCTCCCGTCATTCCAGAGATGATGCTCGACATCAACGGCGAACCCATCAATCCCGCCGCCCGCGACTATCCCAACGAATTCATTCAGACGGGCGTCTCGGCCATCGACGGGCTCAATACCCTCGTCAGAGGTCAAAAATTGCCCGTGTTCTCGATGAGCGGTCTGCCGCACGCCGAACTCGCCGCGCAGATCGCGCGTCAGGCCAAGGTGAGGGGGAGCGACAGCAATTTCGCCGTCGTGTTCGCCGCCATCGGCATCACGTTCGAAGAGGCGCAGTACTTTGTGGACGATTTCAAGCGCACGGGCGCGATCGAGAGGACGGTGCTCTTTACCAATCTCGCCAACGATCCCGCCGTCGAGCGTATCGCGACCCCCCGCATCGCACTCACCTGTGCCGAGTATTTGGCCTTCCAATGCGACATGCATGTGCTCGTCATCATGACGGACATCACCAACTATGCGGAAGCGTTGCGTGAAGTCTCCGCCGCCCGCCGTGAGATCCCCGGCCGCCGCGGCTATCCCGGGTACCTCTACACCGACCTCGCAACGCTCTACGAGAGGGCGGGCCGCATCCGCGGTTGCAAGGGCTCCATCACGCAGATCCCCATTCTGACGATGCCCGAGGACGACAAGACGCACCCCATTCCCGACCTTACGGGCTATATCACCGAGGGACAGATCATTCTCTCCCGCGACCTCTATAAGAAGGGGTTGAATCCGCCCATCGACGTGCTTCCGTCGCTGTCCCGTCTCAAAGACAAGGGTATCGGCAGGGAAAAGACGCGCGAGGACCACGCCGACACGATGAACCAGCTCTTTGCGGCGTATGCCCGCGGCAAAGAGAGCAAGGAACTCTCGGCAATACTCGGCGAAGCGGCGCTCTCCGACGTCGACAAGCTCTATGCAAAGTTCGCCGACGCCTTTGAGAAGGAGTATATCAACCAAGGCTTCGAGACGGACAGGACCATCGAGGAGACCCTTGACCTCGGCTGGAAACTCTTGAAGATCCTCCCGAAGTCCGAACTCAAACGTATTCGCGAAGAGTATATTGAAAAATATATGAAAGAATAGTTTCGAACATTTCTTTGCTTGCCGCGCGGCAAGACGGAAGCCGATCCGCGCGTCATCCTGAGCGTAGTCGAAGGATCTCGCGCGGCTTCGTAAAGAAACTGTTCGAGCGAACGTGCTTTGTTCATCAATCGGGTTGGTCTTGGAAGCGTTATATGCAAGAACATTAAGGTTCCCGTAGGGTACCGAATAGGGTGCGCTTAGGCAGGGAGACCCTGCCACGCGCAGTAATTTGGAATGAACCACCACCCATTGCCTGCTCCCTTTGAAGGGGGCGGCTCAGCATGAGCGCGATATATTCAACGAACTATCCTCCCCACAAAAAAACGACTATGGCAAGACTGAATGTAAATCCAACGCGAATGGAGCTCAAAAAGCTCAAAGCACGCCTTTCGACGGCGACCCGCGGGCATAAACTGCTCAAAGACAAGTCCGACGAGATGGTGCGACGCTTTACCGTGCTTCTGAAAGAGGACAAACGTCTCCGCGGCGAGGTCGAAGAGGGGCTTTCGGGCGCCTTGAAACAGTTCGCCGTCGCGGGCGCCGTCACGCCTTCCTATGTGCAGGAGACGGCATTTGCCATGCCGACCGTCGCCCTCGAAACGGAGTGCCAAACGGAGAGCATCATGGGGGTGGATGTCCCCAAGATCCGTCTCCTTGCAAGCGATTCCGCCGCACGGCTGCCGTATGCCTATTCGGAGATCACGAGCGAGGCCGACGGCTCCGTCGAGATGGTCTCCTCGCTGCTTCCCAAGCTCATCCGCCTCGCCGAGGTCGAAAAGGCTGTCAGACTTCTCGCCGACGAGATCGAGCGCAACAAGCGCCGCGTCAACGCCCTCGAATACGTCATGATCCCGCAGCTCGAAGAGACGATCAAGTATATCCGCGACAAGCTCGACGAGAACGAACGCGCCTCGATCGTGCGCCTCATGAAAGTCAAATCCGTAAAAATGTGAAAAATTCCGCCGACAGGGGCGGAGTTTTTTGACTTTTTCAAAAAGTTTAAGCAAAAGAAACACGTTAAGATATTGACTTTATTTATTGAATATGATAAAATAACCATGTATTTGGATTTTTACACGATTTCGGAGGAATCTATGCAAAGCAAATCAAAGATCAAAGGGCTATGGATTATCCTTTTTGCGGTGGTCTTTGCGCTTGGGGCAATTTTTCTCGGTGCAAGCAGGGCTCAGACGGCGAATGCCGCCGAAGAGACTGCGGCCGTGGAAACTTTGGCGACCGAGCATACCGTCGATCCGCCCGCAGAGGAGAACAACGGCTATGCCGTGTTCTATTTTATCATGGACGGCATCACGGCCACCTCGCTCATGGGTATTGCCGTCTCCGAAGGATGGGAAATGGCGCTTTGGCTCTCCTTTGTCTATTGGATCCTCGCGGTCGTTGCGAGCATCATCATGGTGCTCGTCACCAAGTCTTTCCTCGGGAAGGATGAGGAAAAACCCTATAACTATGCCGCGCTCCTCGGGTTCATTTGGTCGCTCTTCCTGCCCGTGCTCGGATTCGTGCTCTCCGTCTACGGAAAGCGGCTCTCCGCGACGCACGATGGGGGAAAGGTGTTCTACATCGGCGGCGTCATCATCGGCGGCATCTTCATGGTGCTCTCGGTGCTGCTTGCGCTCTTCCATGCGGGCGCCCCGTTCCTTCCGTTCTGAAAAACAAGGCAAAATATTGGGTCGGAGCATGTTCTCCGACCCTTTTCTTATGTTGAAAAAACCGCCGCGGAGCGCGGCGGCAACGTTAATCCGTTGTTTGGGTGAGGTAGGGCTTGACGGCCTCTGCCAGCTGGTCGGGGCAGGAGGTGTTCTGCTTACACTTGATGCCTTTGAGGAGGGGATAGATCTCATCGGGTGTCTTGCCCTCGACAAGACGGGCAATGCCCTGCAAGTTTCCGCTGCATCCGCCGATGAATTTTACGTTGTGGATCTTGTGCTCCGCATCGATGTCGAATATGATCTGTTTTGAGCATGTCCCTTTGGTCGAATATGTTACCATGATTTCCTCCTGTCAATGTGTTTTAGTCAACAAGCGTCTCGTAGACGGCCGTGTAGAGGTCCTGCGCCTTGTCCTCCCATTTCTTATAGATATTGTTCGCCGTCTTTTTGTCGGGAACGACGAATTTGAGTTCGAGCATGGGCTGGATGGGGGCGATGATTTTGAGATAGACCGTGTAGGTGCCATCTTTGTTCTGGAAATAGTCGGCGCGGCAGTCCTGTTTGGTGCGGAAACGCGTGCTGTTGTTCTTGATGAATTTTGAGATCTCCTCGCGGGAACTGCGGGGGATGTTGATGTAGAAATTGGCGAGCGTCTCTCTTCCCTCGGGCGTGATCATGTAGAGAGGTTCATCCACGCCGGGGATCTGACAGAGGAATCCGTCGGAGATGAGACGTTCGAGAAGCACCATGCAGTCCATATAATTGAGCCAATCGTTGGACGACGTGCACATATCGAGGAGGGTCCGCTCCGATAGGGGACTCTCCATTTTGTCAAAGACGAAAAGGAGTATTAACTTGTTGATCGGGGTTTCGCCTTTTACCTGCATGATCTTCCTCTGTGTTTGAGACACAAATAAGCCGCTCCTTGATTTACCAAAGCGGCTTACAATGCAATTTGTGAAAGTTTACGCTTCGAACTTCTTTAACTTTGCGAGCAGATCGTCGCAATCGTCGCTGTGGATCTCGACGGTGAGGGGCTTTGATGTATCGAGGCTGAACAGCCCGAGAATGGACTTTGCATCTACGACGTAGTATCCGCTCTTGATGACGATCTCATAGTCGCAGCTTTGCGTGATGTTGACAAATTCCTTGACACTCGACGACTTTTCGAGCGAGACCTGAATGGACTTCATAATGATTCCTCCCTTATGGACCATAATTTTTCTCCATTATACATAAAATTGCCGATAAAATCAAGATATTTCCGAAAAAAACTTTAATATTTTTTTCTTATGTGCTATAATAGGGGAAAAGAGCGGCCGAACTGCGCCGCGGAGGGGAACTATGGAAGAGAAATTCGAAAAGATCCGCCGCTTTCTCGACGCCTGCGACGGGCTCGTTGCGGGAACGTACCGTGAGGCGGAAGTCGGGATCTCGCAGGTCCTCAGATGTCTTTCGGAGAGCGAGGACTTAAAGGGCCTTTTCAACGCCGTGACCGAGCAATTCAACTATCCCGAATCCCGCAGTCTGTATTTAAGGGAGCTTCCCAACGGAAGGGGCGCGGCCTATCTCCCTTCCCGCCAGAGCGATGCGATCGCCTTTGTCTTTTGTCTGCTTGTCGAGGTCGATGCGGGCGTCGTCAGCCTCGGCGACCTTCTTCTGCACTATTTCTATGTGGATGGGAGCTACACGGCAAGTTATGAACTCTTTGCGGACAGATTCCTCCGCCCCTTCCGCGACATCGTGAGGGGAGCGTTCCCCGCCGCCGCGGCCGCCTATTCCTACCGCGTGCCCGAGGCGCCGCACGCACCCGATTCTCTCAGAGAGGAAACGGCGCAGAAAAATGTCGTCTTTGAGGGAAAACTCATCACCGTTCGCTGTGACGACGCCGTTCTGCCCAACGGAAAGCCGTGCAAACGGGAGATCGTGGAGCACCCGGGCGGCGCTTCCGTGCTCTGCGTGACGGAGGGGAAGGCCGTGCTCGTCAAACAGTTCCGCTATGCCTACGGCGAGGAACTCTACGAGATCCCCGCGGGCAAACTCGAACCGGGGGAGGACCCCATGGCCGCCGCAAAGCGGGAACTCGAAGAAGAAGCGGGGCTCATCGCCGACGGGTTGACCCTTCTCACCGTGCTCTATCCGTCTCCCGGGTACACCAACGAAAAGATCTACATCTACGAGGCGACGAGCGTGAGGAGAGGGGAGAGACATCCCGACAGCGACGAATTTTTGAATGTGGAATACATTCCCTTCGGCGAAGCGTGCAACATGGTCGCCCGCGGCGAGATCAAGGACGCCAAGACCGTCGCCGCTCTCCTTTACTACCGCGCCAAACGCTCGTCGTGAGCAACAGGGTTCCATGTGACAGAACAGCGCGGCGGGGCATAACCCCGCCGCTCATGCTGAACGTACGTGAAGCATCCCAGCAAACCTACGGAACTGCGTTGTTTCTCCGCCCGTTTGCTGGGATTCTTCGGGCTACGCCCTCAGAATGAGCTGCTGGTGCTCATGCTGAGCGAACGCGAAGCATCCCAGCAAACCTACGGAACTGAATGAAAAATTAAAAATTAAAAATTAAAAATTGCGGTAGGGCAATCAGAATACGTTGCCCACCCCCTTGATCCCCCTCCTCGGGAGGGGGTTTCGCTTTGCCCCCTCCATGGGAGGGGGTAGGGGGTGGGTCACCGCCGTACCGCCCCGCGTCATTCTGAGCGTCGCGGGTTGTAAAGAGTACGGGACTTGACCCGAAGAATCTCGCGGGGCGAATACGGACAACTGTGCGGCGAGATGCTTCGGAAACACTTTCGTGGACTGCGTTCTTATTCCGTAGCTCAGCATGACGCCGCACCTCGGCCAAAATCACAATTTTTATCCCACCCCATCAATAAAAAATCGGGCGGCGCGTGAGCGCCGCCCTTTTGTCCACGGAACAGGAGGGAAAATCAGCCGTTGCAACCGCATCCGCAGCCGCCGCCGAGACCGAATTTCGATGCGATCTCGGAGAGCGTGCCGTTCTTGCACATGCAGTAGAGCAGTGCCACGAGAAGGGGCCATCCGCAGCCCGAGAGCGCTCTCGAATTGAGCACGTTCCCGCCGCAGTTTCCGAGAATGAGAGCAATGATAAGGACCCAAAGGCAGCTGTTGCCGTTTGAACAGGTATTCATAGTTTTTCCTCCTTGTCGGGCGCGTCATATGTATTTTTTCCTTCGCGCCTGTATACTAAATGATATGAGGATGCGCAGAAAATTGTTCCCAAGGTGATTCATTTGGTTGCCAAACACAAAATAGTTTGATATAATAAATTATGCGTGCTCCCCGCCGACGACACCGCAACGGGTCGTATGGCAAACGGGGAACGCAAATACATTTTTTTCTACGGATATTCCGAACGGAAATCCGATGGAGGTAATTTATGAAAAGGAAGTTGTTTTCCGCGCGGAACATCGCTCTTATGGGTGTTCTAATGGCCCTTGTGGTCATCTTGCAATCAATCGCCTTGGTGACGAGCATTTTCTTGCCGACGAGTTTGAGTTTTGTGCTCATTCCTATCGTGCTTGGCGCAGTCATTATCGGTCCTCTTGCCGGCGGTGTCCTCGGTTTTTTGTTTGGGATCATCGTTATCATTTTTGGCGTTGCGGGCTTAGATCAATTTACGTCAATGCTCCTCGCAAACGAACCGTGGCTTACCGTTCTCACATGCTTGTTGAAGGGGATCGCTGCGGGCGTTGTTCCGGGATTGCTCTATAAATTGATTGCAAAAAAGAATCGTTATGCCGCATTGGTCGTCGCTTCGCTCTCTGCACCTGTCATGAATACGGGGATATTCATCCTTGGCGCTATGACGATGTGGGGCTTCTTTTCCGGCCTCGCTGCCCAAAGCAGCCAATCCGTGATATATTTTATTATTGTGACTTGCGCGGCCATCAATTTCGCGATAGAATTTGCATCTACCGCAGTCGCTGCACCTTCAATTTATCGTGTTACGGAGGTCGTACTCAAAAAGAAAGGTAGACATATGAGTGACGCGGTATATAAAGAACCCGCAGATACGGAGCAAACAGAACAGATTTCGCCCAAAACGGAGAAAGTATCTTGATCATCTGCATAGACATCGGGAATTCCAACATAAAATATGCGGTGTTCGACGGTGACGAGCCTCGGTTCACCTTCCGTATCGCGACGGATCTCAAAAAGACCGCCGACGAATACGGCGTACAGCTCATCACCATGCTGCACATCCACAAGGTGGAGAGGGGGCGCATCACGGGCGGCATTGTCTCTTCCGTCGTTCCCTCCCTCGATTACACCATTTTGCACATGCTGAGCGTCTACCTCGGCATCACGCCCAAACAGGTCGCCCCCGGGCTCAAAACGGGGCTCAAAATGCGGGCGGACAATGCCAAGGAAGTCGGCGCCGACCGCATCGTCAACAACGTTGCCGCCATCAAGAAGTACGGCACCGATCGGCCCATCGTCATTGTTGATTTCGGCACGGCGACAACCTTCAACATCATAAAGAACGGGGAATTCATCGGCGGCGTCATCTCACCCGGGATCAAGGGCTCGCTCGACAGCCTCGTCTCGGGCACCGCAAAACTGCCCCGCGTGGAGATCGAAGCGCCCAAGAGCGTCATCGCGACGAACACTGTCACCAACATGCAGGCGGGCATCGTGTTCGGCTTTGCGGGACTTGTGGAATTCATTATCAAAAAAATCAAGCGGGAACTCGGCGAGGAACCTCTCACGATCGCGACGGGGGGATTTTCCGAGACCATTGCAAAAGAGACGAAGAGCATCGACGTCATCGATAAGATGTTGACGCTCAACGGATTGAAATATTTGTACGACATGAATTGTTCGGAGGATGAAACATGAAAAAGGTCGGAGTAGCGATCCTCGGATTGGGGGTCGTCGGCGGCGGAACGTATAAGATCCTGACGGAGCACAGGCAGTTCTACCGTGATACGCAAAATGTCGATCTCGAGGTCGTCACGGTGCTCGAAAAGGAAGCCTCGCGCATTGCCTCTCTCGGCGTACCGCAGGAGATCGTCGCATCGAACGTGTTCGAGATCGTCTCCAATCCAGACGTCAACATCGTCGTGGAGTGCCTCGGCGGCATCACGGAGGCCAAGAGCTACGTCATGGACGCCCTCAATGCGGGGAAAACCGTCGTCACTTCCAATAAGGAGCTCTTCTGCAAGTTCTCGCATGAACTCGAACGCGCCGCAAAGCGCATGAATGCGGGGCTCTACTTCGAGGCAAGCTGCGTCGGCGGCGTTCCCATCATCCGAACTCTCCTCGACGGCGTGCAGTCCAACTGCATTTCTTCCATTCAGGGCATCATCAACGGGACCACGAATTACATCCTCACCCGCATGTCCAAGGACGGGATGCGCTACGAGGATGCCCTCGCCGAAGCGCAAAAGCTCGGCTATGCGGAGGCCGATCCCACGGCGGATGTCGAGGGATTCGATGCGGCGTACAAGCTCTCCATTCTCTCCTCACTGGCCTTCCACACCAAAGTGCCCTTTGCAAAGGTGTTCCGCGAGGGGATCTCGGGCATTTCCCGCGAGGATATCGCGAACGGCAATGACCTCGGCTATACCTTAAAGCTCCTCGCCGTCGGGGTCCGTACCCAGCGCGGCATCGAGGTTCGGGTGCACCCCGCATTCGTCAAAAACGGTCATCCGCTCGCCGCGGTGGACGGGAGCTTCAACGCCGTCTATCTCACGGGCGACTCCGTCGGCGAAGTCATGCTCTACGGCAAGGGTGCGGGGGAACTTCCCACGGGCAGCGCCGTCGTCTCCGACATCATCTATGCCGCGACCCACGAGGGAAGCAGGTATTCCACCTTCAAAAACAACGCCACGGCCGAAAAGGACGTCAAATTCGTCACAGATTTCGAGAGCGCGTACTATCTCCGCCTCACCGTCACCGACCGTGCGGGCGCCCTCGCAAAACTTGCGACCCTGTTTGCGAGAAACAACATCTCCATCGTCGAACTGCTGCAAAAATCCTGCGGCGACGAGGAAGCGGCGGTCGTGCTCGTCACCCATACGACCCACGAGACGGCTGTCAAGAACGCGATCACCCGCATCAACGCGTCGGGCGTCGCCAAGGTCGAATCGGTCATCCGCGTTTTATCGTGACATAAGAGGAACGGGGCGCATCTGCGCCCCTTATTTTGTATGAAAGCTGTCATTCTCATCAATCCCTATCTCAAAACGCAGTCGGAGTTCTACCAGCCCAAGCGGATCAAGGAAGAACTCGGGCGTCTCGGCGTGCCCTGCGACATTCTCCCCAATGTGCGGCAAGCGGAGATCTCGGAGGGGGAAATCGCGGAATCGCTCACAAAAACTTACGATTTTTGCGTCTATCTCGACAAGGACAGGTACACGCCGCGCATGTTAGAGAAGCGCGGCATGCGCCTTTTCAACCGTGCCGAAGCCGTGGAGCTGTGCGACGACAAGATGCTCACACACATCGCCCTTGCGGGCGATATTCCCATGCCGAGGACGCTCCCCGCGCCGCTCTGCTATAAAGGGGAGACGGAAGTCGGGACTTTGGGGGCGGAGCTTGGCTTTCCCGTCGTCGTAAAGGAGTGCTACGGCTCCTTTGGGCAGCAGGTCTACCTCGCGAACGACGAGGGGGAGCTTGCCGCCCTTTGCGAAAGGCTCAAACTTCGCCCGCATCTCTTTCAGGAGTTCATCGAGGAGAGCGCGGGGAGAGACGTGCGCGTCATCTGTATCGGCGGAAACCCCGTCGCCGCGATGAAGCGGGTGTCGGAGAGCGACTTCCGCTCCAACATCGGCCTCGGCGGGAAGGGGGAGCCGTTTGCGCTCGATGCGGAGGGGAGCGCCCTCTGCGAAAAAGTCGCAAAGAAGTTACAGCTTGATTACTGCGGCATCGATCTTCTCTTCGGGAAGCACGGCTTTTTGGTCTGTGAGGTCAATTCCAACGCCTTTTTCGGCGGAATGGAGTCTGTCACGGGCATCAATGTCGCCCGCCTCTACGCCGAATATATGGTCAAAGAATGTCAAAAATGAGCCTTTATCGAAGTACTATGCGTGACATAATACTCTGTAAACACAAAAAAACCGCCTGTCATTGGGCGGTTTTTGCTATCTTTGCTTGATTTGTCGGGCGTCAGCCAACGATGAGGTTCACGAGGCGGCCCTTGACGACGATACACTTTTTCACCGTCTTTCCCTCGATCTTTGCGGCGACTTCGGGAAGGGCGAGGGCGGCCTCTTCGATCTCCTCATTGGAAGCGTCGCTCGAAAGCATCGCCTTGCAGACGATCTTGCTGTTGACCTGCACGGCGTATTCCGTCTCGTCGAGTTTGAGCGCTTCCGCATTCTCGACGGGATATTTTTCGGCGAACACAAACCCCTTGCCGCCGAGCATCTCCCAAAGTTCTTCCGAGAAATGGGGAGCGCAGGGGGCGAGAAGGAGCACGAGGTCCTTGACGCTGTCCTTGAAGAGCTTGGCATTTTTCTCGCCCGCAAGGCCGTCGTATTTATAGAGCGCATTGGTGAGCTCCATGAGGCGAGCGATGGCGGTGTTGAAGGAAAACGCCTCCATGTCCCTCGTCACGCGTTGGATGGCAAAGTTCCTCGCATAGTCGAGGGCCTTTTCCTCGTGGCCGTAAGGGGCGTTCCCGCCGTAGGTTTTGGCCTTTTCGACGAGTTTTTCGACGCGGTCCATGAATCTTGCGACGGATTTGATGCCGTCATCGCTCCACGGCCCGCCCTCGGTATAGGAGAAACCGAACATCAGATAGAGGCGGAAGGCGTCGGCGCCGTATTCGTTGATATAGTCATCGGGGGAGACGACGTTGCCGTGCGACTTCGACATTCTGTTGCCATCGGGGCCCAAGATGACGCCTTGGTGCACGAGACGGCGGAAGGGTTCGTCAAAGTCGAGATAGCCCATGTCGCGGAGGGCCTTGGTGAAGAATCGGGCATACAGGAGGTGCATGCAGGAGTGTTCCGCGCCGCCGACATAGACATCGACGGGAAGGAGACGGTCGACCTTTTCCCTGTCGAAGGGAGCCTTGTCGTTGCGGGAGTCGGCATAGCGGAGATAGTACCAGCTCGAACAGACAAAGGTATCGAGCGTGTCGGGATCCCGCTGTGCGGGTGCGCCGCACTTGGGGCAGGTCGTATTCATGAACTTCTCGCACTTAGCGAGCGGGGACTTTCCGTCGGGACGGAATTCCACATCATAGGGAAGTTTTACGGGCAGATCCTTCTCGGGAACGGGGATCGCGCCGCACTTTTCGCAGTGGATGACGGGAATGGGGGCGCCCCAATAGCGCTGGCGGGAGACCAGCCAGTCGCGGAGACGGTAGTTGATCTTTTTCCCGC